>NZ_CAJXQY010000025.1 GCF_913058315.1 uncultured Alteromonas sp.
AACATTTAACGAACCAAATTTAATCCGTTTACTCAGAGTTATCGGTATCCCTCCTTTTGTCTGGGATCTTCAGGCAAAAATGCTGGATGCAGCCGCGAAACAAGTTAACAGTAACTATTTTAGTGCGTTGAATGCGGCCAGGTTGGAAGACCTGGATAAAATGAACGGTATTTTGCTGGAAGGTCACAAACAAGGTCGAGCGGCAATAAAGGCAGAACGCAGTAATCTTGACGTGGGGTTTACGCTGGCCATGCTGGATGATCAAGCGGTCGGCAATAACAGTCTACAGGCCCAAAAACGCGAAGAAAATTATGGCGATTGGTTACGGAACAGTGACCATGCTGATTTTATCGGCGTGCAAAATTATGAAAGGGTTGAATGGAATGATAAAGGAAAAGTAGCCGTGCCGGATGATGCGCTGACAAACTTCAGCGGTAGCTGGATAGACCCGACCTCACTGGCTAATACCGTGAAATATACGTATGAGATGACCGGTAAACCTATCATTGTTACCGAACATGGTATCGGCACGAATGACGATAAACTCCGTGCTCATTTTATTACTGAATCGCTTAAACATTTACAACAGGTTATGCAAGACGGTGTGCCCGTCAAGGGCTACGTACACTGGACATTACTTGATAATTTTGAATGGATCCACGGCTATGACGTGCATTTTGGCCTGCATACCGTTGACAGAAAAACCTTCAAGCGCGAACAAAAACCGAGTGCTAAAGTTTATGCCGGGATTGTAAAACGCAATGGATTTTAGCGGACTTCATTGCCAAACTTGTCCTCATAATGCGTGGCGTGGTTAACCCGCCACCTATTCTATGTAATTATCTGCCTTTGTTTTTGTAGAGTGAAATTATGCTGGTCCTGCATTGGTGTTTTTGGTTTCTCTACACTATATTTCAATAACCTATGATGCTTCACTCGTTAACCTTTTTTTGTGTTAGCAATGCCAATGAGTTATGTAGTGAGGGTTAATTAATTAGAATATAAAGATGACAAAAGCACCGTCAAAAAGTAATTCCGATAGTTCTATGCCTGAAAGCTACGAGCCAGCCAGTATTGAAACAGTCAGTGGACTGGTGGCTGGCGTGTCTCATGAAATTAATACACCACTGGGTGTGAACATTGGCAACTGCACATTACTCATCGAACTGCTAAATGAAGTGTCCAATAAATATAATACGGGTTCACTGGACGCCCAAACCTTTACTGAATTTATGGGAACGGCCAAAGATCTATCTGACAGCATGTTAAAAAATATGCGCAGGGCATCCAAATTATTATCAATCTTCAAACAGGTAGCCGTAAAAAATACCGACGAGGCTAATTTGCTTGAAAAAGTTGATATTGCGGAGCTGATCAATGATTTTGTGACGGCACACAGTGTTCATGCCAAGGACTCGCAGATTTCTTTTAAAGTAATGATCCCTCCTGGTGCTGAAGCCGTGACATACCCGTCAGTTATCACACAAATATTGACAGCATTAACCTCAAATACACTGATTCATGGACTAGGGATAGGAAAATTGGAGTCCTGTGAAATTACGATTTCCCTGGCACCTGCTGGTGATGGCTATCAGCTGACTTTTGCCGATAATGGGGTAGGTGTTGAAGAAGACATTCTGCATAAAGTTTTTGACCCCTTTTTTACAACCCGAAGAGGGGCCGGAAATGCGGGGCTAGGCCTCAGCATCGTGCTTAATTTAGTGAAAGAAATGCTACAAAGTAATATTCATTATGAAAGTCAGCCGGATAGTGGGTTTAAAATTGCGTTTAAAATACACAACCTTGCCCATTATACACCCGAAGGTGATAGCTAACGCTTTGTTTTCTAATATGAACGTGGCAAAATAACCCGGTAAATAATATATTTTTATAAAGCGGGTGTTGGTGAATCATTTAGTTTTGCTGTGTCGTTTGACAAGTGCGGCAGATTTGCGGCAATCTTTATAAAATTAAGGACGCTACATATTTACTTTTATTAATAGAAGGCTGGCAATAAGCAGGCACGCTTAGTTAGCAACATTGTTTTATACTACTAAGGCCTACTGAAATGCCGTCTATTGCGGACTTGTTTTCCATTCCTGATACCTCCTTACTCCTGGTGGGTGAATATAATCCCTCGTTAGTTCTTTTATCGGTTGCCATAGCGGTGTTTGCGTCATTTATGGGATTTCAGGTGGCGACACAGGCTGCCAATGCCAAAACCCGCCGAGGTCGTCGTGGGTTGCTGGCGGTGGGGGCTTTTGCCCAGGGGAGTGGCATCTGGTCGATGCACTTTATTGGCATGCTGGCGTTTGAGCTGTGCACGCCGGTTTCTTATACCTGGCTTACCACTCTTATTTCAATGTTACCCGGGGTGGCTGCAGCCTGGGTCGCACTTCATCTGCTTTCCCAGCAATCCATTAATAATAAACAAATTGTCGTCGGTGGTGTGCTGGTTGGTGCAGGTATTGGTGCTATGCACTATATCGGCATGGCGGCGATGGATATGGCGCCGCTGCTGCGTTATGACCTGAGCATCTTCTTACTATCGGTGGTCGTTGCAGTGGTGCTGGCAATGCTCTCCCTGTGGGTAAGACACGGCCTGCGGCGTTTGCTGCACAACAAACTGACAATGTTTTCTACTAATATTCTGGCCGGGTCGGTGATGGGCTGTGCCATTTCAGCGATGCACTATACCGGCATGGCGGCCGCTCGCTTTGTTAGTCCTCCCGGGCTGGAACTGTCGGAGCAGCCTTCTGAAATGTCGTTTTATCTGGCAGCCAGTGTCACCTTTATTGCTTCGATTATGATTGCTCTGGTACTGGGCATCAGTTTGTTGGTGAAGTATCGCGAGGCATCAGCCGATGCCCGTCGCTCGCAAGTGAGAATGATTAGCCTGATGGAATCTGCCGTTGAGGGGATTCTGACCATTAATGACGAAGGAATTATTCAAACCGTAAATGAAGCGGTAACCACCATTCTCGGCTGGCAACGAATGGAACTGGTTGGTATGCCACTCACCGAGTTTCTGCCTGAGGACCGCCGTCACCTTTACAGCCATCGGTTTTTTAAATATGCCGAAGAACCTGAGGGGGTTCAGCTTATTGGTAACAGTCGTGATGTGGAAGCGATTAACCGCGACGGTAAGTTAGTGCCATTGCGGATAAGCTTATCGCATACCCAGGTGGCTGGTGAATCGCTGTTTATTTTATTTCTTGCTGACATCAGTGAGCGGCTGGCCATGGAAAAAGTCATTCGCGAGAATGAGCTTAAGTTCCGCTCACTGATTGCGAATATCCCCGGGATCGCCTATCGCTGTTTGAATAAACATGACTGGCCTATGGTGTTTATCAGCGACGCCGTTAAGCGGATTACCGGCTATGCCCCCGATGAATTCTTATTGCCAAATCCCACGGTGAGCTTTATTGATTTGTTTCATCCTGACGATATGGAAAGTATCGAACAGGCGCTGGTTGGCCAGACCGAATACAGTATGGAATATCGCATATTCAACAAAGCCGGCGAGATTCGCTGGTTACGGGAACATGGTAGATATATACGCGACGATAACGACGAAATTCTCTGGCTGGATGGGTTTATCATGGATATTACCGACCGTCGGCAAATGGAAGATGAATTAGTTATTGCCAAAGATGCGGCCGAACAAGCCGCCGCTGCACGAGCGGCGTTTCTGGCCAATATGAGCCACGAGATCCGCACGCCAATGAATGCGGTGATTGGGTTTAGTGATATTTTGTTAGACACCCCACTGAATACCGAACAGCATAAGCATCTGTCTACCATTAACCGCTCTGCACGTTCTTTATTGCACTTACTCAATGACATTCTCGATAGCGCTAAACTGGACAAAGGTAAGCTGGAACTGGAGTTTGTGGATTTCATTCTCAGTGAAGAAATTGATACGGTGATTTCGACTTTCTGGTTGGAAGCGAAACGTAAAGGACTCGATTTACAGGTCAATTTGGGCGATAAGCTGGCGCAAGGTTACCATGGGGCGCCGGAACGGATCCGTCAGGTGCTGAGTAATTTAATTGGTAATGCAGTGAAGTTTACCGAATCCGGGCAGGTAAGTTTGCAGGTCCGCCAGGAAGAGGGTGACGAGGTTACTTTTATTATTACTGACACCGGTATCGGGATGACTGCAGAGCAATGCCAGCGGGTATTTGATGCTTTTGCCCAGGCAGACGCCTCAATGTCACGCCGGTTTGGTGGCACAGGCCTGGGCACTACCATATCTAAACAGCTGGTCGAGTTGATGGGCGGCACCATCGATGTACGCAGCGAACCGGGACAGGGCACCGAGTTTTCCTTTACGCTGCCACTTTCCGCTATCGACAGCACCAGCCATGTGCAGCGTTTACACGCAATCCAACTCCCTGCGCTACGGATCCTGATAGTTGATGATATTGAACAAAATATTGAATTGCTCAATTTGCTGCTAAAACGGGGCGGGCATAGTGTTGATATTGGCCGCGACGGTCAGCAGGCCCTCGACCTGATGGCACAACATCAGTACGACGTGGTGCTGATGGACTTGCAAATGCCGGTGTTAGATGGACTAAGCGCGGCCCGCCAGCGGCGGGAGTTTGAAAAAGCAAACGGCTTGAAAGCAACGCCCATTGTCGCGCTGACTGCCAGTGTGCTGGCGCAGGATAAAAAATCAGCCAGCGAGGCAGGCATGGAGGGATTTGCCAACAAGCCCATTGATTTTCCTGTGTTATGTAACGAAATTGCCCGGGTACTGGGGATCCAGGGCAGCGCGCTGGCCAGGCGTGCTGAACCTCAGGAAGCTCTGTTAATCGACTGGTCACGAGGCGAAAGCTTGTGGGGGTCCAAACATAAACTGGTCAAGGAAATTAACCGTTTTTGTCACGATATCATGCACGCCCGGGAAGCCTTTGCGGCGCTTTCAGAGTCGTTAGATTTTACCGAGTTAAAAGCCCTGGTTCATCGCTTTAAGGGCGTGGCCGGTAATCTTGGCCTGATTAAAATCATGCTTGCCTGCAAAGCCATTGAGCAGGATTGCTATGAAAACTCAAACCCGGCGGAGCATGTTACACAGCTCTACGCGCTGGTGCCTGAGGTGGAAAGTGCCCTGCAAACAGAGCAGGACAGCGTTATTGAACAGTCGGCTGAAATCAGTACTCAGGAATTACGCGCTATACTTGAGCGTATCGATAGTTCGGTTAAGAATAACCGGATTGAAGAATCGGAGCTGGCATTGCTCGCAGGCTACTTACAGAGTCGATTCGCAAGCGAGATCCAGTCGATACTGGATGCGATAGAAGATTTTGAATTTGAACAGGCCATAACCATGCTGTCAGCACTTATTGGCAAACTGGACGAATAACCACCATGGATAAAACTGCCCTAAAACCCACTATCCTGGTAGTGGATGACGAACCGGCTAACCTGCGGGTACTCAAACACCTCCTGGGTGAGCATTACGCTCTGGCATTTGCCAAAAATGGCAGCGAGGCGCTGCGGGTGGCAGAAGCTCAGCTACCTGATCTGATTTTGCTCGATGTAATGATGCCCGGCATGACCGGCTTTGAAGTCTGTCAGGCGCTTAAAGAAAATGCGATTACCCGGGCTATCCCGGTAATCTTTGTGACGGCGCTCAGTGAGGAGCAGGACGAAACAGAAGGATTTGCCGTTGGCGGCGTAGACTATATTACAAAGCCTATTTCACCGGCGGTCGTCAAAGCCCGAATCAAAACCCATTTGTCGCTGGTGCAGGCCGATGAGCTGAAACGTACCCGGTTGCAGGTGGTTCAGCGCTTAGGCCGCGCAGCCGAATATAAAGACAACGAAACCGGCATGCATGTACTGCGCATGAGCCATTACTCCAAAGTGTTAGCTTTGGCTTATGGCTTGAGCGAGGATCAGGCTGAAACACTGTTGCATGCGGCGCCGATGCACGACATCGGTAAAATTGGTATTCCCGACCATATTATGCTCAAACCGGGTAAACTGACCGATGAAGAATTTGCGGTGATGAAAACGCACCCGGAAATTGGCGCAGAAATTTTGGGCGAAGCCGACTCTGACTTATTACGGATTGCCAAATCGGTGGCCATGACTCATCACGAAAAGTGGGACGGCAATGGCTACCCGAAAGGGCTGAAGGGCGAAGACATTCCCGTGGAAGGCCGGATTGTGGCGGTAGCCGATGTGTTTGACGCGCTAACCAGTAAACGCCCCTATAAAGAAGCCTGGACGGTTGAAAAAACCTTGTCGGTAATGAAAAGTGAAGCGGGCAGTCACTTCGAACCACGCCTGATTACCTTGCTGGAAGAAAATCTTGAGGAAATTCTGACCATTAAGGAACGTTGGCGGGAAGATTAAATTATCGTGACAATCCAGTGTGAAGCCGGATTGCCGGTTGCTAAATCAACAAGCAGGCAGTATAATGCGTGGCAGATTATGGCTGGTACCGGTAATTGTTGATTATCAGCACCTATGCCTTACGGGTTTTTATTGTTGTATTGCACCAATAGTAACCTTGCCTGATGTGGGCAAAAGGGACCGAATTTTTATTGCAAAAAAGCCCCGTTTAATCGGGGCTTTTTGTTAGCTCGGTCTCACGCACAAAGCGATACCGAGCAAGGTATCAGTATATTGGGCATTATGCCCTTTTTTCGTTTTTGGAGGTTTGGATTGTCAAGGCTAGAACAACGTTTAAGTGAAATGTTGAATCCGGCGGTAGAAGCATTAGGGTATGAATTGCTGGGCGTGGAGTTTGTCCGTGCTGGTAAGCATTCAATCCTGCGGGTTTACATTGATCATGAGAATGGCATCAACGTAGATGATTGTGCGGATGTCAGTTATCAGGTCAGTGCGGTCCTCGATGTGGAAGATCCAATCAATACTGAATACAACTTAGAAGTCTCATCGCCTGGTATGGACCGCCCATTGTTTAAAGAGGCGCACTATGCACAGGTGGTGGGCGAAACCGTCGCTGTCAGAATGGCATTGCCGTTGGATAACCGACGCAATTTCAAGGGGAAATTACTGGCGTGTGAAAATGGCACGTTAACTATCGAGATCGATGGCGAGCAATTTAAATTGCCGGTCAGCGGGATTGAAAAAGGTAATTTGGTTCCAACATTCGATTAATACGGAATAAAACTGCGTGCCCAACCGCATGCAACCAGTGAGGCAAAAATGAATAAAGAAATTTTGTTAGTGGCTGAAGCCGTTTCTAATGAAAAACAAGTGCCAAGAGAAAAGATTTTTGAGGCGTTAGAATTTGCCATAGCAAGTGCCACGAAAAAGAAAAACGAAGGCGAAATTGAAGTACGCGTTAGTATTGACCGTGAAACAGGCGACTTTGACACATTCCGTCGCTGGATGGTTATTCCTGACGATCAGGAACAGGAAAATCCGTTTGCTGAATTAACTCTGTCTGCGGCACAAATTGATGAGCCGGAGATTGAAATTGGCGACTACGTAGAAGAGCAGATTGAATCGATTGCCTTTGACCGTATTACCACCCAGACCGCTAAACAGGTCATCGTACAAAAAGTACGTGAAGCTGAACGCGCGCAAATGGTTGCCGAATATGAAGACAAAGTAGGCGAACTGGTTACCGGTACGGTTAAGAAAGTTAACCGTGACAACATTATTATCGATTTGGGTAATAACGCCGAAGGCGTGATTTACCGTGATGATATGTTACCGCGGGAAACTTTCCGCCCAGGTGACCGGGTACGCGGCTTACTGTACGTTATCCGCCCTGAAGCACGCGGTGCGCAACTGTTTGTCAGCCGGACACACCCGGAGATGCTGGTTGAGTTATTCCGTCTGGAAGTACCGGAAATCGCCGAAGAAACATTAGAAATTAAATCCGCCGCACGGGACCCGGGTTCACGCGCCAAAATCGCTGTTAAGACCAACGATAAGCGTCTTGACCCGGTAGGTGCCTGCGTAGGCATGCGGGGTTCACGGGTACAGGCTGTATCGGGTGAACTGGGCGGAGAAAGAGTCGATATTGTGTTATGGGATGAAAACCCGGCGCAATTTGTTATCAACGCAATGGCCCCTGCAGAGGTAGCGTCAATTGTGGTTGATGAAGACACGCATACCATGGAAGTAGCAGTAGAAGCCGATAACCTGGCTCAGGCTATCGGTCGTAGTGGACAGAATGTTCGTCTGGCAAGTCAACTGACTGGCTGGGAACTGAACGTGATGACCATTGAAGATTTGAACCAGAAACACCAGGCAGAAAACGAAAGGGTTCTGGCGGTATTTGTTAACGGTCTGGACCTCGACGAAGATTTCGCAAGTGTATTAGTCGAAGAAGGCTTCACTTCACTTGAAGAAGTTGCCTATGTTCCAGTCAGCGAATTATTGGCCATCGATGGCCTTGATGAAGATACCGTTGAAGAATTACGTAATCGTGCACGTGCAGCACTGACCACTCAGGCTCTGGCCAACGAGGAATCGCTTGAGAGCTCAGAACCCACAGAGGAACTGCTGAACCTTGAAGGTATGGACAAGCACCTGGCGTACGTTCTGGCAAGTAGAGGTATCATCGATTTAGAAGCGCTGGCAGAACAGGGCACCGATGATATCAGTGATGTAGAAGGACTGGACGAAGAGAAAGCCGGTGCATTGATTATGGCTGCACGAAACAAAGTCTGGTTCAACGAAGAATAAGGTCGACAAGGGGAAAAACGCGTAATGGCAGATGTATCCATTGAAAAACTCGCCAGTGATATCGGGACTAGCGTTGACCGGTTAGTGAGTCAGTTTAGCGACGCCGGCATTAAGAAAGCCGTCGGTGAGAACGTGACTGAAGATGAAAAACGCAAACTATTAGACCACCTGAGCAAACAGCACGGTGGGTCGAATGGTGAGCCTAAGAAAATGACGCTGCAACGTAAAACTACCAGCACATTAAGCTTAGGTAAGTCGAAAGAAGTGAAAGTGGAAGTACGTAAAAAACGCACTTATGTGAAACGTACTGACATTGAAGAGCAACGCCAGGCCGAAGAAGAAGCCAAGCGTCGCGAAGAAGAAGCTCGTCTGAAGCGTGAAGCGGAAGAAAAAGCGGCTGAGGAAGCCCGTAAGGCGGCTGAAGAGAAAGCGCGTAAAGCGGAAGAAGCCCGTAAAGCGGCTGAAGAAGATAAAGCCCGTCGTGCTGAAAAGGCGAAGCAAGAAGCCGCTGCACGAGCTGAAGCGGAATCTGAGCTGAGCGAAGAAGAGTTAAAAGAGCAGGAAGAAGCGCGTCAGGAAGAAGAGCGTTTACGCAAGCAGCAGGAAGAAGAAGCGCAGCGTAAACTCGAAGAAGACGCGAAGAAAGCGGCTGAAGAAGCACGTAAATTGGCTGAAGAAAACGAACGTCGCTGGAAAGAAGAAGAAGAGCGCCGTAAGAAAGAAGAAGCTGAAGAAGTGCATATGCACTCTAACCGCTATGCACAGGAAGCTGAAGATATCGAAGATATGCAGGTAGAACGGTCTTCCCGCCGTCGTAAGAAGCCGAATAAAAAGGCCAGCGAAAGCTTGAAGCAAGGCTTTAATAAGCCAGCTGCCCCGGTAGAACGTGTTGTTAAGCTTGGTGCAACCATCACGGTTGGTGAACTGGCAAGCCGTTTGGCTATTAAGGTTCAGGAAGTCATTAAGGCCATGATGAAAATGGGCGAAATGGCAACCATTAATCAGGTTCTTGATCAGGATACCGCGGTACTGGTCGTTGAAGAAATGGGCCATAAATATGAGCTGGTTAACGACAACGCCCTGGAAGACGAACTGTTAGCAGGTTCTGGTGCCGGTGATAAAACCACTCGCGCACCAGTTGTGACCATAATGGGTCACGTTGACCATGGTAAAACGTCACTGTTGGATTACATCCGTCGCGCTAAAGTAGCGGCAGGTGAAGCCGGTGGTATTACTCAGCATATCGGTGCATACAGTGTTGATACGGACAACGGTAAAATTACCTTCCTGGATACCCCTGGACACGCCGCGTTTACCGCAATGCGTGCTCGTGGTGCCACAGCAACGGATATCGTTGTACTGGTAGTTGCGGCTGACGATGGCGTAATGCCACAAACTAAAGAAGCCGTACAACACAGCCGTGCAGCAGGCGTACCGCTGATTATTGCTGTGAACAAGATGGATAAAGAAGCCGCTGATCCGGATCGGGTTAAAACCGAACTGTCTCAGTTAGAGGTTATCTCTGAAGAGTGGGGCGGTGAGCACCAGTTCGTCAACGTGTCTGCCAAAACCGGTATGGGCGTGGATGAATTACTGGAAGCCATTTCCCTGCAAGCTGAAGTACTGGATCTTAAAGCCACACCAACCGGCCCAGGCCGCGGTATCGTGGTTGAGTCACGCCTTGATAAAGGCCGTGGCCCGATTGCATCCGTACTGGTTCAGGAAGGTGAGGTAAAGTCTGGCGATATTCTGTTGTGTGGCGAAGAGTACGGACGTGTTCGTGCCATGCGCGACGAGAATGGTCAGGATGTGAAAGTGGCCGGTCCTTCTACTCCGGTTGAAATTTTAGGTCTGTCGGGTGTGCCGGTAGCCGGTGAAGATGCGCTGGTTGTACAGGATGAGCGTAAGGCTCGTGAAGTCGCCGGTAAGCGTCATCAGAAGAAACGCGAGCTTAAGCTGGCGCGTCAGCAGAAAGCGAAACTGGAAAACATGTTTGCTAACATGGAAGCCGGTGACGTGAGTGAACTGAACGTTGTGCTTAAAGCTGACGTACAGGGCTCTGTTGAAGCGATTTCTGAATCTCTGATTAAGCTGTCTACCAGTGAAGTGAAAGTCAATATTGTCGGTAGTGGCGTTGGTGGTATCACCGAAACGGATGCCAGCTTAGCCGCTGCATCAAGCGCTATCGTGGTTGGCTTTAACGTTCGTGCCGATGCTACAGCGCGCCGCGTAATTGAAGCGGAAGAGATTGACTTACGTTACTACAGCGTTATCTACGACCTGATTGATGAAGTGAAAGCGGCCATGAGCGGTATGCTGGCACCAGAATTCAAACAGGAAATCATGGGTCTTGCTGAAGTACGTGACGTGTTTAAGTCACCGAAACTGGGCGCCATCGCAGGTTGTATGGTCACCGAAGGTACCGTTAAGCGTAGTAACCCAATCCGCGTACTGCGCGAAAACGTGGTTATCTACGAAGGTGAACTGGAATCTCTGCGTCGCTTTAAAGATGACGTACAGGAAGTTCGTAACGGTATGGAATGTGGTATCGGTGTTAAAAACTACAACGACGTAAAAGTGGGTGACCAAATTGAGGTCTTCCAGGTTGTTGAAGTTAAACGCGAAATCTAACCTCAGCGAATAACTAATGTATAGCGGGGGCTCTGAAGCCCCCGCTTTTGTCTGTGCAATAGTCAGCTAAGCTTAAGCTGGACAGGTTGCAAAACAGAGGAGAGTAACTATGGCTCGGGAATTTTCTCGGACTGATCGGGTTGCCCAGCAAATCCACAAAGAAGTGGCCAGTTTGCTGCAAAATGAATACAAGCACCGGGTGGGCGACTTACCCTTTATTACACTTTCTGATGTGGAAGTGTCGCGGGATTTGGCACATGCTAAGATCTTTATCACGTTTTTTAATTGTGATGAAGCACAAACCAAAGCGCATATGAAGCAGTTAGCTGACAATACGGGCTTTTTACGCAGTTTGTTAGCGAAGCGGATGCGTATGCGGGCGGTGCCTCACCTGCATTTCTTTGAAGATAAGTCGATCACCGAAGGTATGCGTATTTCAAACCTGGTGAGTGAAACAGTCGCTCGTGATAAGGCGCGTTCAGATAACAACGACGACGAGCAGGAATAATTCAGCATGGCAAGAAAGCGCAAAGGTCGTGCAGTTAACGGCATTGTGTTAATTGATAAACCCTTAGGGGGTTCATCAAACCAAATATTACAAAAAGTGCGTTGGTTGTATCAGGCTCAGAAAGCTGGCCATACCGGCGCGCTTGATCCGCTGGCTACCGGCATGCTCCCTGTGTGTTTAGGTGAAGCAACTAAGTTTTCCCAATACCTGCTCGACGCCGAGAAAGAGTATGAAGTGACGGCCCGTTTAGGTATTCGTACCACAACCTCCGACGCCGATGGCGAGGTGGTTGAAGAGCGCGAAGTGGTGTCAGGTGAAGACGAAGTGCGTGCCGCCTGCTTATCTTTTTTGGGCAGTAGTAAGCAAATTCCTTCAATGTTTTCCGCCCTTAAATATCAGGGCAAGCCGCTTTATTATTATGCCAGACAAGGCATAGAAGTGCCCCGCGAAGCCCGTGATATTACCATTTTCGAATTAGAGATAACCCGGGTTGCTTTACCGGAAGTAGATATGCGCGTGCGCTGTAGTAAAGGGACGTATATCCGCTCTTTAGTTGACGACATAGGTCAGCAATTAGGCTGTGGCGCTTATGTTACCCGGTTACACCGCACTAAAGTGGCAGACTACCCAACGGCGAATATGATTTCGGTTGAAGCATTGGAAGCCATGGTGGATCAGGATATCGCTCAGCGCGAGTACCACGCCATTGATGCGCTGTTATTACCTATGGATACGGCGGTGAAAAGCTTACCCGCTGTTGAGTTATCGGCGGCTGAAACGAATCGCTTGCAGCACGGACAGAGTGTAACGCCCATGGCAGCGCAGGCGCTTAGCGAAGGGCAGCAATATCGCATCTACGATAGCACTGCCACGCCAGCACGATTCCTTGGGGTAGGTGAGGGTGTGTGTGCACCTAAAGACCAAAAAGCCCCACCTGAACAGGTCTTTGTTGCCCCCCGGCGCAGCGTGGTTTACAGCGTATAACGGTTTACGGGTAAAATGACTTGCGCGTGGGGCCACGCCAAGTATAATACGCGCTCAGTTTTGTCAGACTGAATTAGTGATCGGTCCGGCAGTTTAAAAAACAGGAGAAAATTATGTCACTAACTAAAGAAGAAACCGCAGGCATCGTTGCTGAATATGGCGTTAAAGAAGGTGATACTGGTTCACCTGAAGTACAGGTAGCACTGTTAACGCACAACATCAACAAGCTGCAATCACACTTCTCATCAAACAAGAAAGATCACCACTCACGTCGTGGTCTGCTGCGCATGGTTAGCCAGCGCCGTAAACTGCTTGATTACCTGAAAGGTAAAAATGCAGAGCGATATCTTGATCTGATCAAGCGTCTTGGTCTGCGTCGCTAATCAGCGATTGACCAACGCAAAAAAGCGCCTTTATGGCGCTTTTTTTGTGTCGATTGTTTTTCACGGGTTCAGATAACTGTATACCGAAGGTCCGCTGCTTAAACGAGGGATGATGTTTTGTGTTTCAAGCTCTCTGATAAGCACAATCAGTCGTCGCTCCAGGCTCTTGCTGCCAATCTGATTGTGGGCCAGGGCAAGATTTCGTAATAATAGTGCGACGGTATTGGGATGCTCCAATGTTTGGCTTGTCAGTGCACGATACAGAAAGGCCTGATAGACCGATTCATAGCTAATTTCACCGTATTGGGTGTTAGCCAGTGATAACAGCTCCTCATCATCCGAGGTATGGCCTATAAAAGCCAATTTTTCCTCAAATTCGCTTGGCATAGACAAGCTGTAACGCAGGGCTTTTATGGTTGAACGTAATTTTTGCCGGCCGGATAACGTACAGCTAAAAAAATAGTTTCTTAACGTGCGGGAGTGCTGGTACCGGCTCTTTACCGACGCATATATTTGTTCTACCTGGTCTGGTTGATAATTAATAGCACTTTGCATAGCCAGACTAATAACAATCATATCAGCGAGCTCTAGTTCAACATCTGATGTAATCAGCTCATCAACTTGCTGCATTAAAGCCGCCGCATCTTCTTTGCTGCCTGTGAATCGACTCACAGTTTGGTACAGCGACAATACAGCCGGTGAGTGGTTGTGCAAAAATGCGGGCGGCTGCTCGCTGGGCAGAGTGACGCTCGCTCCCTGAATCAATACGGCAATCAAATAGCCAGAAAAGGCCGACATAACAATCCTTGTAATGTTAAAAATAGGCGTTTTAAGCTAAGTTACCGATTTTCTACCGTAAATGATACCGCCTCAGTGGCCGGCTGTCTTACAGGTTTTGATTGTCACAGGCCAGCTGTCGCAACCGGTAACCGGATACTACCCAGTTCAGACCAACCACATTCTGAGGATTGACTTCGGCTATCAGACAAACGGATTGATGCGGCGCTAAGTTTACAGTGAGTTCATTACTCCAGTCAGCATGAGCCCTGATTTTAAATGTTTTAAAGCCAGGTTCGATGGTGAATTGGGTACGCTCTTCAGGAGACAGTGAAATAAAATAGTTATCTCCCCAGCCAATATAAACATCGGTCAGGCTACCTTGTAATTCGCCGGAACGATAAAGGGTCACTGTGGCTGCGTCGGGGCTATGGGTGTGTGGCAGCGATGACTTAGACACGCAGCCAGCGGTGACGGTCGTAATCAGGGTAACGATGCCGATTAGCTTAAGGGAACTAAACGTTGGTAGTTGTGAAAACATAATTATCGCCTTAGTGGATTAAAGGGTAATCATGTTAAGGAAAGCAATGTGAAGTAAGGGTGAAACAGGCCAGTCTTTAACTGGCCTGTCGGAATAATAACTTAAAACCTTACAGGAAAACGCCGTTATCCACCTGGATCACCTGTCCGGTGACAGCTTTACCCATTTTACTGGCCAGGTACAGCGCTGCGTAAGCCTGATCCCGAGGTTCAACGGAAGGTACAGTAGTATTGGTGTATTTGTCTGAAAATTCCAGCATGACGTCGCCGCCTTCCTGTTCACCGGATGCCCACGCGCGGGCGGCATCGGTATCGGTAACCCCCGGCGCAATAGCGTTACACCGGATGTTAGTGCCGGACAAACGAATAGCGATATTTTTGGTCATGGTATTCACACCGCCTTTGGTGGTGGTGTAGGCAACGCCACAGATGGGTAAAACACCATTTACCGAGGATACATTGATAATGCGCCCCTCGTTACGCGGCATAAAGTGATTAACCGCTTCGCGACAAAAACAGAATACGCCGGAGAGGTTTAACTCCATAATTTTGGCCCAGTGTTCATCCGAAGTTTTCTCAACCGCGAACATCTCACCTACACCCGCATTGTTAACCATGACATCCACCTGACCAAAGGTGTCGATAGCTTTTCCAAACACCGTTTTGGGAGCCTCCGGGTCGCTCGAGTCGGCAACCATACCAATGGCCTGCCCCTGATCTTTAGCGTTAATTTTGTCTACTGCAGTGTCAATCTCGTCCTGGTGAAGTGCCGTTAATACAACGTTAGCACCTTCTTCTGCAAAGAGTTCTGCTATAGCGAAGCCAATGCCTTTACTGGCACCGGTAACGATGGCTGTTTTGCCTTCTAACATATTGTTCATAGTGATTTATATCCTTATTAATTAAACTGAATTACAACGCAGGGAGAAGAGGCGCTGCAAAGAACAGTTCGAAAAATCTCACATTGTGAGTGTCTTAATCACTACGGCAAAGAATGGGGAAGGGCACATTCATATCACTTAACAATCTGACTCATAAATGGACTGAGAAGTAAGATTTGTTCTGTGCACGACTTAAAACAACAGTATTTTAAATCCAATCAGTAGAAGGACGATACCGCCAATCAGTTCCGCCTTACTTTCCAGCCAGGTACCACTTTTAGCGCCGATATAAACGCCCAGAAAACTGAAAATAAATGTGGTACCCCCTATAATCAGACACGCGAGGAAGGGGTTAAATTCCATCAGGGTAAGTGTGAACCCGGCAGCCATAGCATCAATACTGGTTGCGATAGCCAGTAACAACATAACGCGCTGCGTGATTTTTGCGATATCTTCTTCTATCCCTTCAGACAATGCCTCAAATACCATTTTGCCACCGATGACCAGCAACAGAATAAAGGCAATCCAATGCGCAAAGCTGCCGATAAGGCCAAATAACCCGTGACCGCCCAGGTAACCTATTAACGGCATAAGCCCCTGAAAAACACCGAAATAAATGGCCGCTGAAAGCGAGAGCGAGCGGGCATTAACGACATGTTTAGAACCCAGGCCAATGGAAACAGCAAATGCATCCATACTTAGCGCCAGGGCTAAAATTACTACTTCCAACATAAACACTCCGGGAAAATCAGTGACGGTTCAGACAAGCTGAACGAAAGGCGATGAAACCGGTATTTTACGGAATAAACCAGCAGCTTAGCCAGGTTTCTGGTAGTTTTTTTGATTCGCTTTGTCGAACAGGGCAGAAGCTAAAACTGTCAGAACGATGAAAAACGATAGGTCGTGGCTATTTGGGTTAGCGTTGTCATCAACTTATCGAGTTCACCTGCTTTAGCACGGGTCAGTTCACTTTGTTGTAATAGTTCGCCGGATTGCTGATTAATACCCTTAACCTGTTGCTGAATAGTGTGCGTGGCAACCACAACCTGTAAGGTTGAGGCCGCAAGGTGCTGATTGTCAGCACTAAGAGCCAGCACACTTTGCTGGCTTTGTTGTAAGGCGCTTTCCGTCTGGTTAGCTTGCTTAAAAGCATCAGCAGTCAGGGTTAGGTTGGCTTCCATTCCTTGAACGGTAGCTGCAATGGAGTTAACGATTTGCGCCAGAATGGTGTTTATCTGATGCGTGGATTGCTGGGTGCGTGAGGCAAGCGTACGCACTTCGTCTGCAACGACGGCAAAGCCTCGGCCATGTTGCCCTGCGCGGGCGGCTTCAATGGCCGCATTGAGGGCTAAAAGATTAGTTTGCTCGGCAATCTCAGCAATCACCTTTACTACCGAACCCACCTGATTGCCGGCATTTTGTAAAGACGAAAGCTGCCGGGCAGACTCAGTGATTTCATGTTGAAGTGTGGCTATCTGCGCAGCACTGACGGCGACTTCTTTTTCACCCTGACTCACCAGGCCTGCGGCAAATTTCGCTGACTCGGAGACGTTTTTCGAATCTTCTGATGCACCGGCGATTTTCACACCAACCTCAGCGAGTGCACTGTCCAGCTGAACCGCCAGACCGGACAAATTATGTGCCTGTTTATCTGATGAAGCCGCGGAGTCAATAAAGGTCATACTTGCGTTGCGCAGTTGGCTTGTCATGGCCTGTAAGGCTGTATAATCCTCTTCTAAAGCCTCAATCAGGCTTTCCAGGGCATTAACGACCTGTCCGAGTTCATCATTACTGGCGGCGGGTAAACTCACATCCAGATTTTTATCGTGACTCAGGCTGGTAAGCGCTGCGGTGATGGCGAGTAAAGGGGTGACCAGCTTTTGATAAAGGTAGCGGTAAGATAGCACAGCCACCACAATAAGCAGTAGTAACGAGGCGTAGTTAATCCAGCGCATCAATCCGAGGGTGTCACTCACCGCTTCTGTCGCCTGAAACACTTGCTGACCTGACTCACGGCTTATCAGGTGAAGTACTTCACGGCTCTTGTCCTTAGCATTTTCAATCAGCGTCAGAGCGTGTCTGGCCGCATCCCAGTCGGTGTCAGAAGCGCTTAGAATAGTCTCCAGGCGGTCCATCGCTGAGAACAATTCATTCAGTGTGGCGTTAAGAGCCTCAGTATTAAACCGGTGGCGCTGACCCAATTGGTAAAGTCTGTCGGTTAACTGTGATTTCAATTGCTCGTTGCGTTCAGCATACCTGGCACTGTCAATAGTGTAACCATACAGCGCAAAGCTTAGGTTATGCAGTTGCGCCAGCTCATCTTGTGTTTGTTGAAGTACCGTGAAAGCGGGCAATGTATGGGAAGTGAAGTTGCTGTTTTGTCTGCTGATTTGATTGATACTTAATTGGATCAGCAGGCACGCTAATACCATCGCAGTAACCAGCACCAGGTACCCTACCATCACTTTACGGCCAATCGAATTCAACATGTCAGCTCTCTCAATATCAGATATACCGCAACAGACCCGATAAAGAGAGAGTTTATTTCATGATATCTGTGCTGCTGTACGGAGAACGTTGGCCGCAATACATCCGACCGGCCATTGGTGACTGGTCAGGCGAGTCGCGAAGCGCTTGTTTTTGTAACCTTCAATACGCTTAGTCTGGTTAGTCAAACATCGCCTGAATATCACAACTGGGTTTTTTACCCAGATGCCCGGCATTTTCCGCCAACCATTTATCGGTGGTTTCCTCGCCGGCATCACGTAAACATTCGAGAAACTTTTTGCGGTTGTCGTATTTGGTGGCGCTATCCAGCGAGGAGAGCAGTTCACCGTTAGTCAGCAGGTGTGTTCGCAGCTGTTTTATCTGGCGTTCTACCTTCCCGAGTAAAAAACGTTTACCGCTGACCAGACGTTTGACGCTGGCAATGGCATGCATTTCGCGCATGAAATTGCTGTGGAAACTGATTTCTGTAATACGATCGCTGATATCGTCTGAGCTCTTGGGTACGTCCTCACGTTGCAACGGTTGCAATAGAACAATTAACACATCTTTACCAGCACATTCGTTCATCAGCGGAAATATCGCCGGGTTACCGGCGTAACCACCGTCCCAGTAATGTTTGCCGTCTATCTCAATAGCCTTATACACATTGGGTAAACAAGCCGAAGCCAGCAGATGGTCAGTGGTCAGTTCGGGCGTATTAAACAGCGTCAGTTTACCGGTACTGACTTCAGTGGCAGCAATGTACAAGGGCAGGGGATTGGCCTGTTGCAAGGCCTTAAAATCAACCTGCTTATCTACAATGTCTCGTAGCGGATTAATATCCAGCAGATTGATGTCGTAGGGAGAGAGAAACTGAAAAGCACTCAGCCACCACTTGGTAACTGAAGTCTTAAGTTCACCGGGGAGTTCAAATCCCACATTTTGTTCGGCCACCGTATACCAGAAATCGGCCAGTTGTTGCCTGGCACCTTCACGGCGGTTTTTACGCCATCCCTCGGCGTACATGACGGCATTCATAGACCCGGCACTGGCACCGCTGATGCCGGTAATGGTAATCCAGGATTCTTCGAGGAGGCGGTTGAGAACGCCCCAGGTAAACGCACCGTGAGCGCCACCGCCCTGTAGTGCTAAAGATAATTTTACGGATTTCATGAGTAGCATCCCTGAAAAGTGCTGCGGTGCAGCATGGAAAGCTATTATTACGCAAAATGAGTTGGAATAGTTTAAAAATTAATCAATATAATAACGCCGGAGCTAATCCGGCGCTATTTATGTAACAACACGATGGACTGTAATTACCAGGGATAACGGGCGCTTACTGACCGCCGGTAGAACCCGTCGGGGAGGCGGGTATGCTGGCTGATGGTGAGCTCACCACTTTGGTTGCCAGTTCCCGAATTTCAGACTCCAGCGACGCAATTCGGCTGGATAACGCATTATTGCGCTGTTCCAGCAATGCCAGCTTATCGCTCAGACTCTTAATTTCCTGCTGCCGCGCTCCGCTGCTAGCATTGACCTGTTCCATTTGAACATTAATGGCCAGCATTTCGTCAGAGACCGTCTCCAGACTGCCGTTAAGCGTTGCCAACTGGGTTTTCTGACTGTCGAGGTTACGGGCAACCTGAGTCACTGACTCCTGCAAATCCTTCTTGTCGCCAGCCACTTTATCGGTCAGATCGGCAATTTCTTTTTGGTTACGACGCCAGGCGGACGCCCACAGCTTATCCATTTGCTCCCAGAGTTCGGCCGTTCTATTGCTGAGTTCGGTCACTTTTACCTGTAAAGCGACTGTCGATTCACCGATTTCTTCACCGGTGGCGGAAAGCTTATTTTCAAGTTGCTGAATACGCTGCTCGGCACTTTGCAGCGTGGCATTTTGCTTTTGCGTGACGGTAAATAAGTAACCGGCCGCACCACAACCAACAATAGCGACCAGAAGAGCAACTACACCCCAGCCAGAGCCACCTTTAGGTTTTTCTGGTTCACTGGAAGCCGATGCCTGTGAAGTATTCACCGAGCGGTGAACCGGCGCCGTTTTGGTCTGATATCCGCGACGGTCTTCTTCGTCGAGTCTGATTGTGGGAAAGTCATCGTTGCGCGAGTTATTAGCCATATTCCCTCTTAATGACAACTGTGGCGATATAATTATTCATGTAAACGGGCGCTTAGCCCTTATAGCCTGATGTTATCGCTAATTTCTGTGCAATACCAATGTTAGCCGACACTTTTTGGCAGATTACCAGGCAATTGGTGAATAGTTGGGTAATTTATCTTCAGTTCCGCCTTGCTCATGCAGCCGGATAAGATCGTTTTGCAACGCCGTGCGATATTGTTTTACGGCGCGCCACTGAGAGTTAAGACCGGGCGCCGGTTGGTTATTGTCTTCCAGGGCCAGCAGGGCGCCCAGTTGCCGGTAATGCTCATATAACGTTTCCGCTTGCTGAGCTTCAAAGGCCTCAATTACGGGGGCCGGCGGTGTTGCCTGCCATTGCGTCTGCCAGAACTGTTGTTGCGACTGCAAGTAAGCATGCAAGCTGCTGGCTGATTCATTGTGGGCATTTTGCCAGGCGGGCAGTGTGGCACGATTTATTACCTGACGGGTTTGCGGGTCAATCAACAGCAGCGTTGGGGTGGCAAAGTAAGCCGGGTAGCCAAACTGACTGAGTAATGACTGTTTATTTTCAAGGTAACCCACGTCAATCGGTAACAGTGTCATTGCTGCAGATACCGATGTCAGCGCCGGATCATTAAAATACTCAGCCAGTGCCCGGGAATCATGGCACCACTCGGCACCCAGCACCAATGCCACCAACTGGTGGCTGGCACTGGCTTGCTCCAGGGCATCGTCGACCACTGCCGATTCATCTTCGAAACGCTGATAAAAAGGGCGGGGGTCGTTGCCGGCCAGCGAGGGCCAGGCAACAATCAACATTATTACGATGCCAAATTTTGCTAACATGATTAATCTTCTCCACCGAGCCATTCCACCCGGTACAGGTCGCGGCGACGGTCGAGGTAGTTACGGACCGAACCTTCGTTTTGCAGAGTGGTTAGCTTGTCCAAATCCAAATCAACAATCAGTGTCATTTCGGTATTCGGTGTGGTTTCAGATACAATGGCATCGTGCGGGAAAGCGAAGTCTGAGGGCGAGAATACCGCCGTCTGGCCGTACTGGATGTCCACGTTATCTACTTTTGGTAAATTACCCACACTACCGGCAATGGCCACGTAACATTCGTTTTCTATGGCTCTGGCCTGGGCACAGCGACGGACCCGCAGGTAGCCGTTTTTGGTATCGGTCCAGAACGGCACAAATAGTATCTGCATTTCCTGTTCTGATAAGACTCTTGCCAGTTCCGGAAACTCCACGTCGTAACAAATTAATATGCCAATTTTGCCAAAATCTGTATCAAAGCAGCGCAGGTAATTGCCGCCTTTCATGATCCAGTCTTTTTTCTCATGTGGCGTGGGATGCAGTTTATACTGGGTTTCGATAGTGCCGTCGCGTTTACACAGGTAACTTACGTTATACAGTTCTTCTTCTTCAATCACCGGCATTGAACCGGCAATAATGTTGATGTTGTAAGAGACCGCGAGCAGGGACGTTGCGGTGAGGATTTCATCGGTATATTCGGCGAGGTGCCAGATTGCATCAATGGAGGATTCTGACTCTGCCAGTCCCATCAGAGGTGCATTAAAGAATTCCGGGAACAAGGCTATATCACAGCCGTAATCCGACAATGCATCAACAAAATACTCTACTTGCTGAATAAGCTCTTCCACGTTCTCGAAATAGCGCATTTGCCACTGTACGCAGCCAATTCTTGCCGAACTCTTTTTACCGCCGATGAGCTTTGGATTACCCGGCTCGTAATAAATGTTGTGCCACTGTAACAGTGTTGCATAGCCCTTGGAGGCTTTATCTTCGGGCAGGTACGCCTGCATGATTTGTTTTACTTCAAACCCATTGGATAACTGGAACGTTAAAATAGGATCGAAGATGTCTTTGGATTTCACCCGCTCAATATACTCGTAGGGTGACATTTCCGTGGCATGTTTAGCGTAGTTGGGTATACGACCGCCAGCCATGATGGATTTAAGGTTCAGATGGCGGCATAGCTCTTTACGCGCTTCATACAAGCGGCGTCCAAGACGCAGTCCACGGTACTCAGGCGACACTATCACCTCAACGCCGTAGAGTACGTCACCGTTAGGATCGTGAGTCGTCAGATAGGCATCACCGGTAATTTCATCATAGGAATGTTTGTCGCCAAACTGGTCGTAATCCACAATGACTGAAATGGCAAATGCCACAACCTTGCCTTTATCTTCAATACAAATCTGACCGTCACGAAACGTGGTAATCTGGGCTTTATAATTTTTATATGGCCAGGCGCCACCGACATTTCGATAGACATCGTCCATTAATTCTTTGACGTCCTGGTAATCTTCCAGGGTCAGATGTCTCAGGTCGAGATGGTGTTCGGTATCTTCAGTATATAGTTCGTCGCTCATTCTACTTTCTCAAAAATGACTTGTTCTGTTGGCAACATAGCATGCACAGGAGATGCACTCCAAGTTTTCCAGTGATAACAATCCTATACCGGTTATTTAGTTGTATTGATCAGTACCGGTCAGATAAATACTCACCGTTGTCGAAAAAAAACCGCGACCAGTATAAAAAATAGCTTGTCTGGCGGTTCATTTCAGTATATTTATCACGCCTGTTTTTTGCGGATAACTGACCTGTTGAATACACCATTAGAAAATCACGCTGTCGCTGGCTACGCGCCGCCTGAAGAGATGTTTGAACGAATCGCTGATGATTTGTATCAGCGGGGTTACAGCGTAATGCCTGCCGCTCTGCCGCCAGCGTTAACCACCCGGCTAGCAGCCTATGCTCAGGAAACCATTGATTTTGATCCGGCCGGGATCGGCAGGGCCGGCCAGTTCCATCAAAACGAATTCGTGCGTACCGACGAGATTTGCTGGATTCAGGGGACGGCTGCGGTGACTACTGCCTGGTTAAACTGGATGGATTGCCTGAAGGTTTATCTTAATAAACGGCTTTTTTTAGGCTTATTCTCTTATGAGAGCCACTTTGCCCATTATCCGCCGGGGAGTTTTTATAAGCGTCATCTGGATGCCTTTCAGGGAGAGTCTAACCGGGTATTATCGACGGTGTTTTATCTGAATTCAGACTGGGGAGTGTTCGATGGTGGCGAATTGCTGATCTATCCGCCCGGTGACCAACAGGAAGTGGTTACGGTTACGCCTTTGGCGGGCACCATGGTGATTTTTCTGAGTGAGGAATTTCCCCACGAGGTATTACCCGCCCAGCGAGACCGATTCTCGATTGCTGGCTGGTTCCGGGTCAATAACTCTACTGCTCAGCGGGTCGATCCGCCGCGCTAAGGCAAAGAGAAAGGCCATAACAACGGAATTTCCCGTTAGCAGAGTAATATGAGTATGGCAGTTTGATGAAATTCGGGATAACATCAGGTAATACATACCCTCAGGTTTAGCGCTTCGAGCAGTGGCAGGCGTGATGCACGCATGGCTGCTACAGCGGGGCATTGCACAGACAAGGAAAGCTATTTCGTGTTAAGTGGTTGTGACAATGGATAAAATCCCATTACCGAAAGCGATTGATGAATTAAAAGTGCTGGTTGTTGACAATCAGGCGCTTATCCATGACTTAATCAAGTCTGCCCTGTTAGAACTGGGCGTCCAACAGGTTAGCAGTGCACAAAATGCATTCCATGCCGTTCGTTTGTGTCAGAAAGACACTTATGACGTGGTATTACTGGCGTTTAACGTTAGCAGCGATAAAGACGGCTTCCATCTGTTTGAAGAACTCAAACATAACCATTACATCAGCGATAAATCCACGGTTGTCTTTCTCAGTGCAGAAACCAGTATGGAACTGGTTAATTGCATCATCGAGTTACAGCCGGATGATTTCTGGGTAAAACCCCTGGATGCAAACCGGGTTCAGCAGCGCTTTAACTATTTAGTTAATATCCGTCGTAAATTGCACAAAGTCATGCATTGTATGGACAATGGCGATTACGCGGCGGCTATCTACCACGCCGAGCGCAGCCTGAAAGACAGCGGTGTGGTGGAATACCATCCACGATTGAAAAGAATGATTGGCGAATGCCTGGTGCACTTACGCGACTATGCCACCGCCGAACGGTACTTTTCCGGGCTAAAAGCAGAATATGATCACGCCTGGGTGCACATTGGCCTCGCTAAAGCATTGTTCAAACAAGACAAGGTCGAGGAAGCTGAACTGCTTATTGAAGACTTGTTGCAGCGCAATGATACCCGTTTCCTGACTTATGACTTGCTGGCCCAGTATTATATTGGCAAAGAGCAGTTTGATGTTGCCTATGAACAGGTGAAAGCAGCGAGCAAGCTCGCTCCCCGTAACATTGAGCGGAATAAAAAACTGTGGGATTTAGCTCGACTGAATCGGGATAAGTACGGTCAGTTAGCTGCGGTACAGAACATGGCTAAGTTTGCCAAAAACTCAATTCATGATTCTCCGGAACTTGGCCTCAATGTGATTCGTACCATGATTGACCTGGCTGCCACCGTTTCAGGAACTGAGGCTGAAAAACTCCAGCGTCAAATTACCCGGGAAGTTGAAGGGGTAACCCGGGGCGAGTTTCTGGAACCGGGTTTAGCCAACAAGATGCTGATTATTAAAGCGCGTATGGAATCGCTCAAAAATAACAAGCGCACTGCTGAACAGTTATTAACGGATAATCTGCAACCTGAAATGGCAATGAATCTGGAAGATAATCTGGATTTAATGAAGGCCTATCATGAACTGGGAATGAAAGAAGAGTGTCTGGTTATTCTTGATACCTTGCGTACCCAGTTAGCCGGCGACACGCTGGCCAGCCAGGTGGTAGATGAATACCTGAAGCGGGAAGAAATTGAACGCCGTGAAATTAAATTTACCACCAAAGAACTGAAAGAAATGGCGGCGGTAAATTATCGCGAGAATCGGATTATTCCGGCTTACAATAATCTGTGTCAGGCGATGACGTTATCGCCCCATGACAAATCGATAGCCCTGAGTCTGCTCAAAGTGCTGGTACAAATAAATAAAACCGAACCTTTATCAGACAGCCAGTATGAGGTGGCTGTGAATGCCGCAGACTTGCTCGGTAAAGCGGCTCTGCCTGCCAATCAACAGCAAAAACGTGATGAATACCTTAGTGCATTGTCACTAAACGAAAATACCGTGCCCGCTACTCCAGAATAGCGGGCAGTAACCCGCTCACCGAGAGCGGGTTGATTAATTCCTATCCAAAAATCTCTTTCTGATAGCTTTTCTCGAATCAGACTTTCAACAAATCCAATTATAAATCTGTCCCGACAGTCGTTATTCTTATCCCAAGTCAAACGGAAGCGAGAAAGAAACAATCCGTAACGGTTGAATTCTCGTAATCCTAACTGCAGATCAACAGTGTGAGTATGCACAGCCCGAGCGGCAAAAATAGTCACACGGTTATTATTGAAAGCGTTAAATAAACCTAACTTTAGGAGAAAGTAAATGGCTTTAATCAACACTCAAATCAAACCATTCAAAGCGAACGCGTTTAAAGATGGTGAACTAATCGAAGTAAGCAGCGAAGATATCGCGGGCAAGTGGGCAGTATTTGTATTCTACCCAGCTGACTTCACTTTCGTTTGTCCAACTGAGTTAGGTGACGTTGCTGACAAATACGAAGAGCTGCAATCACGTGGCGTAGAAGTATTCTCAGTATCAACTGACACCCACTTTACTCACGCAGCATGGCATGAAGCGTCAGAAACCATCGGGAAAATCAAGTTTGCGATGATTGGCGACCCAACGGGTGAAATTACGCGCAACTTCGATTGTATGCGTGAAAACATGGGTCTGGCTGACCGTGCAACGTTTGTTGTTGACCCGGATGGTATCGTTCAGGCGATGGAAATCACCGCTGAAGGTATCGGCCGTGACGCAGACGATCTGGTACGCAAAGTTAAAGCAGCTCAGTACGTTGCTTCTCACCCTGGTGAAGTTTGCCCGGCCAAATGGAAAGAAGGCGAAGAAACCCTTGCTCCTTCTTTAGACCTGGTAGGCAAAATCTAATTACCGTTTTAACCAACGAGTAATGTCGGTGCGGGCGACAGCCCGCACATTCCCTCAACCACATTATCTAAGGCAGAATTCAATATGATTACGCAAGATATTAAAAAGGCGCTGGAAAGTTACTTCGCGTCAATGCAGAAAAACATCACCCTTGTTCTGCAAACCGGCGAGCACACAAAACGTGGCGAACTGAAGCAGTTTCTGTCTGATGTGGCAGGAGTGAGTGACAAGATCCAGTTGGAAGAACGCGATACAAACGGCGTATTACGCAGCTCAATCAGTTTTTTACTGGAAGCTGATGGTGAAGATACCGGTATTCGTTTTTCCGGGATCCCAGGCGGCCACGAGTTTAACTCGTTCGTACTGGCACTGCTGCATGCGTCAGGCACCGCACTTAAAATTGACGACAGCGTGGCGTCATTAGTCAAAGGTGTGAAAGACGAACTTAAGTTCGAAGTATTTATCAGCCTGAGCTGTCATAACTGTCCGGACGTCGTTCAGGCATTAAACCAGTTCGCGTTGCTTAACCCGAATATCTCATCAGAAATGATTGATGGTGGCCTTTACCAATCGCTGGTAGAAGAGCGCGATATTCAGGGTGTACCCAGTGTGTATTTAAACGGTGAGCTCTTTGCAAACGGTAAAGTAGACGCCGCCACACTGATAGACAAATTATTGGAATTCGACCCAAGCCTGAAAGACGCTAATAAAGGTCAGTCATTACCACTGCAGGATGTGACTGTCATCGGTGGTGGTCCGGCAGGCGTGAGTGCGGCAATTTATAGTGCCCGTAAAGGCCTTAAAGTGACTGTGGTTGCCGACCGATTTGGTGGCCAGGTGAAAGACACCATGGGTATAGAAAACCTCATTTCCGTGCCAAAAACCACCGGTCCTGAGCTGGTTGGCAACCTGGCAGAGCACATGAAAGATTACGATATAACCTTAAAAGAGCATGTTCGCGTTGACGACATCGAGAAAGGCAATATCAAAACCCTGACCCTGTCCTCAGGAGAGCAGATTAAAACCAAATCACTGATTGTCGCAACCGGTGCACGTTGGAGAGAGCTTGGCGTACCTGGTGAGAAAGAGAACGTGGGTAACGGTGTAGCTTACTGTCCTCATTGTGACGGTCCGTTCTTTAAAGGTAAAGACGTAGCGGTCATTGGTGGTGGTAACTCCGGTATCGAGGCTGCCCTGGATTTGGCCGGTATTGTTAAGTCGGTCACTGTGTTCGAATTTATGCCAACACTGAAAGCCGATCAGGTTCTGATTGACCAAGCTGAAAAGCGCGACAACATTACCATTATCAAGAATGCAGCAACCAAACAAATTGTTGCCGATAACGGTAAAGTGACGGCTATTGAGTATCAGGACCGGGCAACGAACGAAGAACATTCCTTGCCGCTTGCCGGGGTGTTTGTGCAGATTGGTCTGGTGCCTAACAGCCAGTTTATGAAAGGGGTTGTGGATCTTACCCAGTACGGCGAAATTGTAGTGGATAACAAGTGTAATACGTCAGAGCCGGGTATTTATGCCGCGGGGGATGTTACCACTGTGCCCTACAAGCAGATTGTAATCTCGATGGGCGAGGGGGCTAAAGCTTCATTGGCTGCCTTTGAATATTTGCTGTCACATCAGACAGAAGAAGAGCTTGAGGAGCAGGCAGCGGTAGCCTGATTCAGCGAATTTCATCAATGTCATTATGCAAAAGCGGACTGGAAAGTCCGCTTTTTTTATGGGCTGCGGTAAGCGTGTGAACAGGTTATCTGCCTCTAGCTTCCTGTTCGCCGCCAACATTGCCATTCTGGTCTACACTTATTAAAGCACCAAGGACTTTTTCTACCACCGCGATACAGGACAATTCAACCAGAATGGATCCAATCTGAATGGCAACACCCGCACAGTTTTATAAGGCAATCGTAAAGTCGTCGAACGATGCCATAATCAGCAAATCACTGGACGGCATCATCACCAGCTGGAACGCGGCTGCAGAGGCAATTTTTGGTTACAGTGCGCAGGAAATGTTGGGACAGTCAGTATTACGCTTATTTCCTGATGACAGAATTGACGAAGAACAGCACATCCTCAAAGCCATCAAGCAAGGTAAGAGTGTTGAGCACTATAAAACCCAGCGCCTCGATAAAGCCGGTCAGTTGTTAGATATTTTGGTTACCGTATCGCCTATTCTTGATGATAACGGTGACATCGTTGGCGCCTCTAAAATTGTTAAAGACATCAGTCAGCAAGTAAGAACCGAATCGATACTTAAGCGCTATGCCGCCATAGTGAGCTTTTCTGATGACGCGATTGTCAGTTATAACCTTGAAGGCCGTATTGTTGGAACTAATCAGGCTGTTACCCGTTTAACGGGATACAGCGAAGAACAGCTGGTTGGAAGTGAGGTAATGTCGTTGTTTTGTAAAAGTGAAGCGCATCATTACCGTAAATTAGTCGAGGCTATCATTGATGGTCAGCCCATCGAACACTTTCGCAGTAAACTCCGGGATAATCGCGAGCACAGTATCGCGGTGTCTGTGGCAGTTTCACCTATACCGGATGAGCATGACTCGATCAGCGGTGGGGCTATTTTTGTCCGCGACATTCGGCGTGTGATTAAAAGTGAACAACAGTTAGCCCATTATCAGGCCCTGGTTGAGTCTTCTGAGGACGCCATTATCAGCAAGTCCTTGAACTGTCTTATCACCAGTTGGAATAAGGCCGCTGAACGTTTGTTTGGCTATTCAGCTGAGGAAGTTTCCGGTAAACCTATTACGCTTTTGTTTCCGGCTGAGCGATTGCAGGAAGAAGAAAAGCTGATCAAGTCCGTTCGCAAGGGTAACCCGGTTCGGCATTTCAGGACTACCCGGTTACACAAAAACGGGCATAAAATTTTTGTTTCGGTATCCCTTTCGCCCATTTATGATGACGCCGGTACGTTAATCGGTTTTTCCAAGATTGCCCGGGACATATCCCATGAAATCGAGCAAGAAAAAGAAGTCTGGCATCTGGCGGTTTACGACAGCTTAACGGGGCTGCTTAATCGTTCTGGTATACAGACATGTATTGAGGAATTAATTCAGCTTTCAATGGTAAGAAACCGAAAGTTCGCCTTGTTTTATGTGGACCTGGATGGTTTTAAATATTACAACGATCAGTTCGGTCATGAATTTGGCGACAAATTACTGATTGAGGTAGCGGCAAAGCTACAGCATGCCGTACGTCAATCCGATGAAATTGGCCGAATTGGCGGTGATGAATTTGTAATTTGTATGATGGGCTTCGATCGTACCGAAGACGTTAAAAAAACACTGACTAATATTCTTGCGTCAATACATGAGATTAAGCAGCTTGAGGAAGTTGAAATTAATCTGTCGGCCAGTGTCGGCGTTGCGGTATTTCCTGATGATGGCCGTACCAGTCAATCCCTGTTAAACCGCGCCGATCATGCCATGTACAGCGCCAAGGAACACGGCAAAGACACGTTTGAATTTTATTCCGGCGTACTGGAAACCAGTTTGCGCGACGATAATTCCCTGGTTAAAGAATTACGCGGGGCAATCCGTCAAGACAAGCTGCAAGTGCATTATCAGCCCATTCTGTGCGCCAGAACCCAACAAGTCAGTAAGGTAGAGGCGCTGGTGCGATGGCAACATCCGACACTGGGTTTTGTTCCGCCTGATACGTTTATCCCTCTGGCAGAGAAATATGGTCTGATCCGTGAACTGGATGCCTGGGTGTGCAATGAGGCGCTTGGCCAGCTTGCGCGCTGGACCAGTTTATACGACCTCGATTTTCAGATGTCATTGAATAAGTCGCCTTTTGAATTAATGGACGAAGATGTTTGTATCTCTGAAATGATTGCCAAACTCCATGAGTACGGTACTCAAAGCGCCAATGTGGTGATAGAAATTACCGAACATTCCCTGGTGTCCGAATCAGTGACTGCAGGGAATATTTTACGTCACTATCATGATATTGGTCTGGAACTGGCTATAGATGATTTTGGCACTGGCTATTCGTCGCTGTCTTACCTTAAGCATTTCCCCATTAAGTATCTGAAGCTGGATAAAAGCTTTATCAGTACATTTATGCAAAACCAAACCGATAAAGCATTAGTGGAAGGGATCCTGTTGATTGCCCGGCAGCTGGGCATTCTTGTTGTGGCAGAAGGGGTAGAAACCCAGCAACAATACGAGCGCCTGTTGGCGCTGGGCTGTGATTACATTCAGGGCTATTTCTTTGCCAAACCTATGAGCGCTGCTGACTTTGAACTATTTATGCAAGCTCACGCCACCAGCACAAACGCGGATGCCTAGTGCCGCTCAGGATTTGTTGTTGATCAGGGTTGCCAGCATTTGTTCTATGCGTTTAACACTTTCAGTCAGTTCGGCCAGTTGTGATGCTTGTCCTGTCGATGGTTCTGGCTTAGAACGGGGCGTTGCGGAGTTGTTGTCCTTTTGGGTCAGGATCGCTTCGCGAAACGCTTCAGCGTTTTCGATACCGATCAGAGACACCAGTGCGCCAGGGCCTGATTGCCCGGCGGTTTCAAAACTTAATCTGTACAGCCCCATGGCCCGCATTAATGGCCCCTGGCTCATGGCGACATCGGTTATTTTCTCCAGCGGAATAGATTTTTCGACTTTAAATAGGACGCCCCGTTTAACCACTAATTTTCGTTCTGTGAGGGTTGCCGACATTGCTCTGAGCATACGCTCACTGATAAACAGGATAAGCGGGACAGAGATTATCAGTAATGGGATCCCAATGATTGTCAGGCCAGACACAATCAACAGGTTGAATAACCAGTAGGTTTTAACTTTTGGGTCAAAACTGGCGCTACGCAGGACTTGTTCTGCCATGAAGATTCCTTTTTAGATGGGCTGCGGGTTACTATCTTACCCCATGATGTAACACTGCCAACAGGTTTAGGAGTGTTCCACAGTGGCCAAATTGTAAGCGACTGTAACCTAAGGCCTGTAAAAGCGGGTTATTTGATAATGTCATGCACCCATTCCACCCAGCGGTGTAGCCAATAAGGGATATTGTGTTTAGGCTCAAGAGAAGTCAGGCGGTAGCCCTTTTTGGGGATTACCTCGATTTGCCAGGGCGGGGGTTCGGGCAGTGATTTAAGCTCTTTTCTGAGCCGACAAACCAGATGGTTGATCATATCTTCGCTAACCACCTGATGACCCCAGATGGACTTGCGCATGGCACTGCGAGTGACAATATCGCCTTCATTATCCATTAGCATGTTAAACAGATCGCCACACTGCGGTGACAGCATTCGCTGTTCGCCTGATGAATCAATAATGGTTCGAGTGGGTTTATCGTACGTCATGGGCGCAAAATCTTCACAAAGCTTACCCGTTATCTGCTACTAAAGTTTAGCAGAGCAAATGAAAAACAAATGAACGCTATGACAAGCAAATGACAATTGCTCGGTAAGCTAATGAAAATTGGTAAATTAAAATTATCATGTAGTCTTCATTATTTTGTCAGAGACGACCAGACCGGTACGCGCTTACACTTTAAAGGTCTGAGCAGCCGTTTCGCCAGCCAAACAAAAATCAGTCAAATAAAATCAGGTAAAGGAAAAATGATGAACATAAGCAAAGTTTTACCTTTTAGCCTGACGGTGTTATCGCTATCAGCAGTATGTGGCACCGCCATGGCAGAAGGCTATCCCAAAGCGCTTGAAAAAGACCTCATTTCTGTGTGCAGAAATGCCGCCGAGGATGACCGTTCCGGCCTGCGACAAGCGGTCAGAGAACTAACCCCTTCAAGCCGAATAAATACTTCAACTTACAGAGTGCTGGCTAACGGCCTGGTTTGTAATGGTATGCAATTAGCGGCATTCGCGCGTTATTATGGTGCTGAAGACACCTATGACGTGATTAAACGGTATACCTACCCCCATGCTGTCATCGAAATTAAAGATGTAACGGCTAAGCGGAGCGTTCCGGTGGAAATTACGGTGAGTATGACTACAGGTAAGTAAAATCGAACGGCTTACGAAGGGATGGCAACATCTCTTCGTAACGCGTTATACGGTTAACAAACTCGGATTTACCTGAAACCCGTGTTTTGCCAGCCATTCGCCGCCTTCTTTTTCGCAATGAAAATGGCGAATATTCATACTGTAATCATTTTCGTGCATCATCCGGTTGAGCTGATAACTCTTTAACGGATCGGCTTTAAAAATGCGCGCTGAATGGGTTAGCCCATTCACAATAGACCAGTTCAGTAAATCGGTGATGGCCTGCTCGTTGTCCGGGCTGGAAAACTGCCAGTCATCAAAGAAAACTATTTGCGCCCAGTTACCACAAAGCAGGGGGGTAATCTGTTGTTTGAAGTCGCGCACAAAGCGCCGCGTTGTACTTTCACTCCAACTGCCTCTGATGTGCACAAGCGCTACCCGTTTTTCACACTGGATTGAGTAATTTTCAGATGCCATGGATACCACTTTTTTATTGCTATTTAAGAATAATACGTCTTTTAGCGAAAATTAAAAGTTGTCTGGCGCAAGTTTGCGTTGAAAAAGAAAAAACCGGAGCAGGCAGACTCCGGTAAAAGGTTGGGTATCGTCTGAGTTGCCGACTAGCTGGTCGCTTCGGCTTCTTTAATAAAGGTGAACAGGGCATCTTTTAGCTGTACGCGATCTGCTTTTTTATCATTGAGGATGTCATCGGAGGTGGGCTCAGCACCTTCTTCCATTTTATGGATCAGGCTATCGAGTTCATTGTATTGTTCAAACAGTCTGGCGAAATGGCGGTCATTCATTTTTAAATGACGAATAGTGTGCTGATGATCAGGGAATTCATGGACGAGATCATGTTTTTCAATATTCATAGTAGCTCTTATCTGGTTGTTAACAGTGGCCTTTCCACTAATTAGAGTCTACTGCGACAAGTCGAAATTTACCTTGATTCAGGTCATGGTTTAGGTGTGATAAACCGGTGGTGAGGGCGGGAGATACCCGCCCGAACCATTAGTGACTTTGCTGATTATTACGTTTGGTTTTGTGTGACCGCTTTTTATTGCCCGGGTTGGGACTGGCGGCATTTTTAAAACCGGTATGTTTGGTCATCGCCCGCTCACCACGACGGGGTTTGGCGGCTTTCTGACGTTTTTCGCTGGCCGACTCCGGCGGTACCAAATGTTGTGGACCACGGCCAATCAGATCCTCGCGGCCCATTTTCACCAGTGCCTTGCGGATTTGCGCAAAGTTTTTCGGATCATGGTAACGCAGCATGGCTTTATGTAAGCGACGGTGGATTTCGCCTTTGGCAGAAGGCACATTCTCGCTGTCTTTTTTCACTTTACGCAGCGAGTTAACCTCGGTGTGATAAAGGGTGGTGGCCGTTGCCATAGGCGACGGATAGAAGTTTTGTACCTGGTCCAGTTTAAAGCGGTTTTCTTTCAGCCAGATAGCCAGTGCGAGCATGTCCTCATCGGTGGTACCCGGATGTGAGGCAATAAAATACGGGATCAGATATTGTTCTTTACCGGCTTCCTTCGAATACTTGTCAAACAGTTCCTTAAAGCGGTAATAAGTGCCCATACCCGGCTTCATCATCTTGCTTAACGGGCCATCTTCGGTGTGTTCTGGGGCAATTTTCAGGTAGCCGCCAACGTGATGTTTGGCCAATTCTTTCACATAATTGGGATCTTCAATGGCCAGGTCGTAACGTACGCCGGAAGCAATCAGGATCTTCTTGATGCCAGGTAAATCGCGAGCCCGACGATACAGGTCAATCGTGGGTTTGTGGTCGGTGTCCATGTGTGCACAAATGGAAGGGTATACACAGGAGGGGCGACGACAAGTCGCTTCTGCCTTGGCGCTCTTGCAACGCAGACGGTACATGTTAGCCGTTGGCCCGCCCAGGTCTGAGATTACGCCGGTAAAGCCCGGCACCGTATCCCGAATTTGCTCAATTTCCCGAATAATCGAATCTTCCGAACGGCTCTGAATAATGCGGCCTTCATGCTCAGTGATGGAGCAGAATGTACAGCCGCCAAAACAGCCGCGCATGATGTTAACCGAAAAGCGGATCATGTCGTAGGCGGGGATCTTGGCTTCACCATAGGCCGGGTGTGGCACCCGCTGATAGGGCAAATCAAATACCGCATCCATCTCTTCGGTTTCAAGGGGCATGGCTGGCGGATTGATCCAGATATGGCGATCGCCATGACGTTGCAGTAACGCACGCGCGCAGCCCGGATTGGTTTCCTGATGCAAGATGCGGTTGGCGTGGGCATACAGGGTTTTGTTGTCCCGAACTACTTCAAATGCAGGCAGTTTTACGTATACCTGCTCCCACGGCTTACGCCTTTCGGCTGGCTGTACCACGATGGGCTGGGCTTGCGTTTCGGCAGCAGGCTGGCTGCCTTTATTTTCGTTCTCGCCCTCGCAATCCGGCTCCATAATATAGGGGCTGGGGATTGGGTCGATTTTGCCCGGCCTGTCCAGAGAGGTTGAGTCAACGCCCTGCCATTCAGGCAAGGGTTGTTTAACAATGATGGCCGTACCGCGAACATCAGTAATGTCGCTGATGGCTTCACCAGCCGCCAGTCGGTGAGTGACTTCCACTAAGGGGCGCTCGGCATTGCCAAACATCAGTAAATCAGCTTTAGCATCAAACAGCACTGAACGACGTACTTTCTCAGACCAGTAATCATAGTGAGCAATACGTCGCAAGCTCGCTTCAATGCCACCAATAATAATGGGCACGTCTTTAAAGGCTTCACGACAGCGCTGGGAATACACGGTTACCGCACGGTCGGGACGTTTACCCCCTTCGTTGTTGGGCGTGTAAGCATCGTCGTGACGCAGCTTTTTATCCGCGGTGTAGCGATTGATCATGGAATCCATGTTACCGGCCGTCACACCAAAATAGAGGTTAGGCTTGCCCAGCTTCATGAAGTCGTTTTTATTTTGCCAGTCCGGCTGGGCAATAATGCCAACCCGGTAGCCATGGGCCTCCAGTAAGCGGCCAATGATGGCCATGCCGAAACTGGGATGATCCACATAGGCGTCACCTGTCACCAGTATAATATCGCAGCTATCCCAGCCCAGTTCGTCCATCTCGGCCCGGGACATGGGTAAAAATGGCGCACTACCGTAGCAATGGGCCCAGTATTTGGGATAAGAAAACAGGCCGCGATCGGCTTTTATGGTTGCTTGCATGGGATTCTTCAGAGGCTGGTGAAAACGGCCGGATTATAACAAACATCCGCGAGCGAAAATAGCTATGTGATCATTTACACCATTAAGGCGTGAAGCAGACTGCACAACGGTGTTCATAGCACTTAACCCGTGACCTGCCGGGCCCACTGAATGAGCTGACCGGCGGGCATCGCACCCGCTTGTCGGGACACTTCCCGGCCCTGCTTAAATACCAGTAAACTGGGGATACTGCGAATGGCAAACTGCTGGCTTAACATGGGGTTGGATTCGGTGTCGACTTTCGCAAAAATCGCCTGACCGGATAGTTGCGCTGCAGCCTGCTCAAACGCCGGCGCCATCATTTTACAGGGGCCGCACCAGTCGGCCCAGAAATCAACAATCACCGGCAGGTCTGATTTTTCAATAAAGCGGGCAAAATCAGCTTGCTTAAGTTCAATGGGGTGGGCAGGCAATAGTTCGTGTTTGCATTTACCACAAACCGGTCCGTCGCTAAGACGTTCTGCCGGACTGCGGTTCAGGCCCTGGCAGTGGGGGCAAACGATATGCATAGCACTCATGGGGACACTCCTATAAACTTTCGCTTATATATTGTGTGTTTTTTCCTTTTCTCAAGGGCTGAATTGTACATCGGTGTGACTTATACTTTGCGCCACGTAACTATGGAGAAGTATTCATGCAGTACTGGCTGTTTAAATCTGAGCCTGATGTCTTCGGCATCGACCATCTGGCAAGCCGGCCAAACCAAACCGAGCCCTGGGACGGGGTGCGCAATTATCAGGCGCGAAACTTTTTGCGTGATGAGGTAAAGCTGGGCGATAAAGTGTTTTTTTACCACTCGAGCTGCAAAACGGTGGGCATTGCTGGTATTGCCGAAGTGGTTAAAGACGGCTATCCCGATGCCAGTCAGTTTGATCCGGAATCGCCTTACTACGACCCGAAAGCTACGCCGGAAACACCACGCTGGTTCAGTGTGGATGTGAAATATGTGAGTAAATTTGCCCGGGTGCTGCCCCTTAGTGAGATTAAAGGGTGCCCGTACATCAAAGAGTTAGGCCTGGTCAAAAAGGGCCATCGCTTATCTGTTATGCCGGTAACAGAGAGCGAATGGCACACACTGATTGAGCTGGCGGGCCGCCAGGTTTAATCTGCCAGGTCAGCCCAAAGTCTGGCCAGGCCTTGCTGACCATACTGGCCGGGTAGGCCCCACAGAAATGGCTCAGGCTGAATCATACGGCCATTATCGAAGGTAAAGCCGTCTGCACGGTCTTCTGCCACGAGTAAAGGCCCGTCCAGGTCAACAAACTGGACATCGGCGCACAGGCCATAAGCCGGTGCCATGGCCAGCGAAGAACCAACCATACAGCCAATCATGATTTGCAGGTTGTGCTGTTTAGCCGCGTGGTAAGCGCGAATTGCTTCGGTTAAGCCGCCGGTTTTATCCAGTTTAATATTGACCGCCTGATAGTACTTTGCCAGACGTTCTATATCTGCGCTCACGTGACAAGACTCATCTGCACACAGGATGACCGGGCTATTAAGCCCTGCCAGTTGTTCATCGGCTTCGGCAGGAACCGGCTGTTCTATCAGCGCCACACCAAGTTTAGCCATCTCCGGCAGCAATTCGTTCAGCATTGCTACCTGCCAACCCTCGTTGGCATCCACAATCAACCGGCTTTGCGGTGAGGCCTCGTGGATAGCTGCCAAACGTTCAAGCACCTGATGTTCATCCAGCTTAATTTTGATAAGCGGCGCATTTTGTATTTCCAGTGCCTGGTTTTTCATGCCTTCTGGCGTATCAATGCTGAGGGTTTGCGCAGTATAACAACGCTGTACCGTGTGCAGATTAGCCAGGCTGGCCACCGATTTACCCTTTATCTTGGCTTTTAAATCCCATAGGGCAGCGTCCAGTGCATTGCGGGCTGAACCAGCGGGTAGCAAGCCAAGCAGGTCTTCGGTTTCACCGACATTAGCAAAAGCAGGTTTGATTTCCTCAAGTTGCGCCAGCACCGAATCAATGGATTCGTTATAGCGGGCGTAGGGCACAGACTCTCCCCAGCCATAATAGTGGCCGTCACTAACCACCACGGTGATCACATCGGCCTGGGTTTTCGCGCCCCGTGAAATACGGAACTCTCTGGCGAGCGGAAAGGATTCGGTGAATGCTTTAAAAGACAGACTCATTCCAACGCCTCCACTAGTGCGCCAACGCCATGGCGGATAGGATCCACACAGGGCAGGCTGAGTTGTCTGGTGACTTCCTGACAATAAGCCAAGGCTTCTTCTTCGTTCACAGACGAAGTATTCACCGAAACCCCTACGACTTTTACAGCCGGGTTGGTGATCCGCGCGGCGCTTAAGTTCATTTCTATCACCTGTTCAAGGCCAGGCAGGGGGCGGCCGGGCAGGGCACGCATATGATCACGGTTTAATGCGTGGCAGATCACCAGGGCATCCGGTTGGGAGCCGTGGAGTAGCCCTAAGCTCACACCAGCGAAGGCAGGGTGATACAGTGAGCCCTGTCCTTCGATTAAATCCCAGTGGTCGTCGTCATTGGCCGGGCAGAGTGCTTCGACACTGCCGGAGATAAAATCAGCGACCACGCAATCCACAGCTACGCCTTCACCGGCAACCAGAATGCCGCTCTGACCCGTAGCGCGAAACGTGGCTTTCATGCCCTGACTTTGCATGCCTCGGGCCAGGCTCAGAGTGGTGTACATTTTACCGACTGAACAGTCGGTACCTACCGTAAGCAAACGTTTACCGGGGCGTTTTACGCCGGTGCCGGTTTTAAATTTGGTGGTCGGGTGGCGAATGTCTATCAGCCGGCGACCGAGTGCTTCGGCTTTTTCAGCCACTTCGGCAATATCGCTGAGCTTATCGTGCAAGCCATTGATGATATCCATACCGGCTTCCAGCGCGGTAATAATAGACGCCACCAGTGATGGGTCGAGCACACCACCGCTATTGGCAAAGCCCAGGACAAAAGCTTTAGCCCCTTTTTCTGCGCCTTCTTCAATGGTCATCGCCGGTAAGCCGGTGGAAACCGTGCAGCCGGGCAGAGCAAATTCGCCGACGCACATCTCAGGGCTCCAGTCTGCTGCGCTCTTGGCCATTTTAATGCTGAGCGGATCCGTGGCAGTGCCGATAAAAAGTAAATAAGGGGAAGGCAGGTTCATGATAACTCCTTGAACAGAGGTCACATAAGGTGACTGAAGAAGATGAAAACAAAGGTCAGTACCCTAAAGCCATCGACTAATGAATTCCAGCGTTATTCTTCATTAATAAATGGCGTCGGGGTCTGTCACTGGCGGTCATCCTTAACTATAAGCGTTGAGCTGATCCAGATAGGTTTGTTTCTCGCTTTCGGGAAGCCAGGTAACGTTGAAGGCATTGGCCATCAGGGTTTTGATTTCGTCGCGGCTGAAGTCTCCCTCTTGCTGAAGGGCAATCAGGTTTTCATTCATGTAAGCCCGAAAGTAGGCCGGATCGTCGGAATTAATGGTTGCCAGCATGCCTTTGTTGAGCATTTGGCGAATTTCCTCAGAGGTTAATGACTGCACCACAAACTGGTTGGACACCGGACACACGGTGAGCCCTAGTTTATGGCTTTTGATTAGCTCGCAAAGTTGTTCTGACTCGAGTGAGTTAACACCGTGATCAATGCGATCAACGCCAATAATCTCAATGACCTGGCGGATATGCTCCAGCGTATTTTTCTGATTTACGTCGCAGTGCATGGTGAGTTTAAGGCCCCATTCTTTGGCCATCTTAAACACGTCACGGAACTTCACCGGTGGATTGTTATGCTCATCGGAGTCAAGGCCTACGCCGACCAGCCAGCCCAGATAAGGCTTGGCCATTTCAAGATGCTCCATGGCACTTTCTGCCGACATATCACGCAGAAAACACATAATTAGCTGACTGCGGATCCCCAGCTTTTCCTCTGCTGCGGTCTGGGCTTTGCGGATGCCGGTGATCACCGTATCAAAACTTACGCCGCGGCTGGTATGACCCTGTGGGTCAAAGAAAATTTCGGTATAAACCACGTTTTGTGAGGCCGCTTTTGCCAGGTAATCCCAGGTCAGCTGGTAAAAGTCCTCTTCATCAATCAGTACGCTCATGCCTGCGTAGTAAATTTTTAAAAAAGAGGGTAAATCATGAAAGTCGTAAGCCGCGATAAGTGCTTCAGGGGTGTCATAGGGAAGTTCGATGTTATTTTTTTTGGCGAGAGCGAAACTCAGTTCCGGTTCCAGCGTACCTTCAATATGAACATGTAACTCTGCTTTAGGCATACCTTCGATAAATGCTTGCATACACACTCCGTATTCTTGTTAGATGATATTCATCGGGTGTTTTTGGCGATTATTCGGGTAAGTTTTGCAAGTATTATTCCCTGGCAGTCAAAATTCTAACCAGTTGTTTCGTCAACGTTTGTTATTCGCCGGGGCGCGGCAGATGTTTCACAACGGTGCAAATTTGCCCGAAAACATGGCAAGCCCGGCGTTATCACTCAGCGACGTAATTTAGGCTTACCCCGTTGCCAGAACTGCGCGCCGTCGTAGGGCAGATCGTCTTCTACAGTAAAGGTTTTGTCGGCAATCACGCTGCCATTCAGTTCCAGAGTCATGCGCCAGTCGCCTACTTTATTGTGCAGCGGTTCCCACAGCGTATCGCCGAGATAAAAATCCCAGTCGTTTGAGCGGATGTATTCCTCGCCGTCAAAAGGCGGCATAGCAATACCGTCTTCATCAGGAATGTCCGGATGGTAAATGCAGTAGCGAACTTGCTGATTCTTGGCGCGTTTTATGTTAACAATAAAGCCAAATTCAATATCCAGCTGCAGTGGAATGTGGTTGGTGAATGTCTTAATTTTAGGCAATGCTTTGGCGTCGGCATCCCACTTGGTGTGAATACCATAAGTGACTATTTCAATAATGGGTTTTGGCTTTGCCATGGCGTACTTTTTTAATTGTATGATAAATTTAATGTTAGCAAATTTAACCAAGGATTTCTGCCCCGACATATGAAAAGAATAACCCTGACTACCATGTTGATCGCCAGTCTTTTCCCGGTGGCGAAGGCTGAAGTAACGGTCCATCAGTTAAACGATAAGGTTTCGTTTCAGGCGGTGACCTGGCAAGGCCAGTATGCGCTGGCTTCCGGCACTGCTGGAGGGATCTATTTATCTGCAAATGATGGCAACAGCTGGCAGCAGATACCGGCCCCGGCCGGGGCTGAAGCGAAACAGTTTCGCGATAACCAACGGCTCAGCAGCGGTCGGCTGGTGGTGATGAGTGCGGGCGAAGGGCCGGATTCGGGCCTGTTTATCAGTGATAATGCCGGCGCACACTGGCAACAGGTGTCACAGGGTGAGGCGCAAAGCACCTTTTATGACTGCTTTTATATGACCTCGCTCACTATGGGCTGGCTATATGGCGATTCCGATGAGCAGGGCTTGTTTGTGCTGGCCACCACCGATGGCGGACTAAACTGGCAAAGACAGTCGCTGCCCATCAAAGCCCAATCATCAGAGGGCGGGTTTGCCTCCAGCGGTACCTGTCTTAATGACGCACCTGGCAGGGGAATTGTGATTGGTACCGGTAATGGTGATACGCCGCGGCTACTAATACTTGAGGGAAACCAATGGCACAGTATTGAAAGCCCGATTGCCGGCGGCGAGGCGAGTGGGATTTTCTCTGTGCAGGCAACAACAAATACCGTGTTTGTCAGCGGCGGCAGTCTCAAGCTTGCCGGCGCTGTGGCCAGTGCCTGGCAGTACTTCATTGATAGTGGAAACTGGCAGGCATTACCTGAATTGCCGCTAAAAGGCGCGGTATATGGCTCAGCTTTACTGGCTACAACCGAAGGTGTTGAGTACTGGGTGAGTAATCCTCAGGGCGTCGCGGTATTAAAACCGGGCGCGGATGACTGGTTGGTGGTGAGCCAAAGCAATATCTGGAGTCTGGCATGTCAGGCCGAGAAAGGTTGTATTGGCGCGGGTAAAAACGGCGTGGTAGAGCTGTACCGGTAACTCACCAGCAGGAATAAAAAAAGCGCCCGGGACTGGGCGCTTTGGTTACTGGTCGTTAGATTAGTTAACCGGCACAACCACTACCGATTCCGGCGCGGTGTAACTCATGCTGTAATCCGCGGCAATATCACCACTGGCGCTGTTGAGAATGTTATCAAAGCGCATGATCACGTTATTCGATTTCTCTGCGACATACAGGTGTCCGTTGCTTAACATCAGATCGACCGGGTTACCCAGCATGGAGTTGGGCCCTGCAATCATCACGCTCATATCACTTAAGCCACTGGCCATACCGGCAGCCGGGATAACATAAAGCTTACCGTCGGTAGCACTGGCGGCGCTGCCCACGTCAGAGATAACCAGGCTGTCAGACTGCGGATCGTAATCGATGCCATGAATATTGGTTGGCGCGCTAACTGCTACGCCTCCCATGGCAGGAGTGATTAGACGGTCTTCACCGGTGATCGTTGTCATGCCCGACATCAGTTTACGGGTGACTTCGTCAAATACCGCTACGGTACCGTTAGTGAGTGCCACAAAGGCACGGTCGGTGGCAGCATCGTAGTCAACGTCCCATGGACGCGCACCGTTACTGGCAACCAGCGAGAGCAGTGGCGCAACATCGCCGGACGCACAAGACGAAAATATCTGCACCGCTGGCGTATCGGGATTAAACTCGGCCACAAAGAGCAGGCCGTGAGCAGATGACACATCCACCCCCTTCGGCGTGACTAAACCGGTACTGGCTCCCATAATCATATGGTCCTGCGACATACTGTAGCTGTCGTCGTCACGCATGCTGGCCAGACGGTTGACTACCAGTACGCCACCCATCGACGAATCCGGGTTGTCAAAGGTAATGGCACCATCACCCATCGTATCAATGGTGACACTTTCAATACTCATACCGGCATCAAAGTTGCCCAGTGTACTGCTGAGTACCGAACTGTAACGGGATATTTGCCCGGTGGTGGCACCCGCAGCAGAGGGATTGCTGGACACCACAATGCCATTGATGGTGGTGGTCGCCAGCGCGTTATCTGACGCATCCAGGCTGGTCATTTCAGGCATTACCTGTACCAGCGACTCCGGTTTGCTGGTAGGGGTTGCAAGGGTGGGAGCCATATCGCCATCCGGCCCATCGAAAATGTTGGTAAACACTAAAATGGCATCGTTCGATTTTTCTGCCACACGCAAGGTGGTGCCGGTAAGAATAATGTCTACCGGGTTACCCAGCATAGACATCGGACCGCCAACCTGACGGGCGGGCACTGTATTACCATCCGCCATGGCAGCATTATTGAGTACAAACAGCTGACCATCATCGGCCACGGCGGCGTCGCCTACATCAGAAACTATCAGGCGATCACCGGAGGCATCATAAACAATACCGTGAAGATTCACCGATAACTGATTACCGTCGGCATCTGCCGGTACAATAGTCCGCATTACGGTGGGGGCATAGCCGGAGGTCATTACGTTATCGTAAACGGCCACCGTGCCGTCGGTAAGTGCCACATACATGCGGTCATTCACTTCATCGACGGTGACATCCCAGGGCTTGGCTGGCAGAGCAATTTCAGCAACCGGCATTACATCGCCTGCGGCCTGACTGCCAAATACACTGATCCGCATACCGTTGAAATCCGCCACAAACACCATGCCACTTTCGGAGGCCAGGTGAATGCCTTTAGGGTTGATAAGACCGGTGTTGGTACCAGTAATGTCTTTGTCATAGCCAGGCATGTACATGCCTTCTGAGCGAGAGGTCATGCGGCAGAGGGTCCGCAAGCTGCCGGTGCTGCTATCTCCGGCCTGAATCAGGGTACCAGTGTCATCGAGTACGATACCTTCATTATTCCCGCTGGTGAAACGGCTCAGCATGGCCGCATTTTGATCGACCCGGCTAACCGTGCCACGGTTAGCGTCGCCGTTATTGGCAATTAAAAATACCCCTTCAGACAGTCCCGGTGCGCCATCGTTACCATCACTGCCGTCAGCGCCATTGATCCCGTCCATGCCGGCCGGACCGGTGTCGCCGTCGTCTGCACAGCCGCCAAGCGCCAGAGTCAGTGACAGCGCAATGATCGACGGAGCTAAGCTCCAATGATATTTTGTATTCATATTCCGTATCTCCTTGTAGTGGGTATGACTGCCATACTGCAGGATGAAAAAAGCAGCCCTCATAAGCCAAACGAGTGAGATGCGGGCGTAGATGCAAAATAATAAAATTAAATTTATAAAAAATTTAAGAGTATAAATATACCCATAAAATCAACTGGTTCTCCCTTGCTTAGTAACTATCTGCCTATACATCAGTACAAGCGAAAGACCCTTATTAGAGATAAAAGCTATGGATAAAGCGGCACAATTAACCCGGGCAAAACGACAGGCCGGACTCTGGCTCCTGGGGGCCGCAGGCTTGTTTATCTGTATTAGTGTGTGGCAAACCCTGCAGCCTGCGCTGAGTGATCATACTGCTCTGGGGCTGGTTAAAATGATGGCTGAAGCTGCATTGGTAGGCGGCCTGGCAGACTGGTTTGCGGTGAGTGCGTTATTTCGGCCGATCCCGGCGTTTAAGCCAATCCCACACACCAATATCGTGGCTCGCAATCAGCATACTATCTGTCTCTTATACACATCTCCGAGCCCACGAGACAGGCAGAAATCT
>NZ_CAJXQY010000026.1 GCF_913058315.1 uncultured Alteromonas sp.
ACACCTCTCTATTCGTCGGCAGCGTCAGATGTGTATAAGAGACAGGTATGGCGCTGTTGCCAACTTGCATAAACGCCGAAAAAGGCACGCTATTGGCCTGAGTCAGCGTACGGTAGGCGGTCCATAAACTGCCGTTAAATTGGGTTGTAAAACGTTGGGCAAAATTGACCTGATAACAATCGCCGGCCACCAGATACTGGTGCACGGCCGCCAGGGCCTCACTGTATGCGGCCTGACTCATGTTGCTTTGCCAGCCGCCTTTAATGGCAAATGGCACCGGCTGTGCTGAAATCCACTGCTTAAAATCGGGCACGGCTACCGCCGCAGTATGACAAAAATACCAACGGTCATCCTGAACGTCGTGGATCAGCGCACGGTTATATAAACCCAGTGCCATTTCAGGACACTGATATTCGTCTGGATTACTGGCCGGCAGAGTCTCGTACTCGCGACCCAGGTCATAACTACAATAACCGGCTAATCCAAGCACCAATGGCAGCTGCTCATAGCAGTCAGGCGCTTCACTGGTGTTAATACTGTGCTGAAACGCCGTAAGGTAACGCCTGGCGGTTTCAAGGGGGCCTTCATCGGTGGTATCGAGTGATTCCACTACCGTGCTCTGTGCCCGCACCTCCGTAATACCATGTTTAGTCGTTAGCGTCAGGGCCGGTGACCACAAGGCGATGTCATATCGGCTGTTACTTTGGGTGGAGTTGCCGGAGTCATATAACAAACTCCAGTCGTCACGGGCAACAAACTGAAAAACCGCTTGCAGCGTGGTGTTAGCGGGTAATGTTACCGGCGTGATACGCAGCGAGTCTGGGGAAAATGAAAATCGGGACTGTGGCATTCAATTCTTTTCTTGTATTTATCACAAACAATGTATTGGCAAGCCTGCTGCAACCGTGTGAGTAGCTTCACGCCACCAAAGTCGCAGATGGTTTTAATGGTGCCAGTTGTCGACATGCGGTAGTATACGGATTCTTCGTCTAGATGACTATGTGAGCCTAAAAATAAGAGGACGCCATGACCGTAATTCGTCAACAAGACTTTATCGATAGCATCGAAGATGCGCTGCAGTTCATTTCTTACTACCACCCACTTGATTATGTGAAGGCTGTTGAACAGGCCTATCTCAAGGAAGAAAGCCAGGCGGCAAAAGATGCCATGGCGCAAATCCTGATTAACTCACGTATGTCAGCCGAGGGTAAACGTCCACTGTGTCAGGATACAGGCATTGTGACCTGTTTCGTGAAAATTGGCATGGCTGTAAGCTGGGATAAAACCGACATGACCGTTCAGCAAATGGTTGATGAAGGTACCCGCCGTGCTTACCTGAACCCGGATAATCCGTTACGTGCTTCGATTGTAGCCGATCCGGCCGGTGCGCGGAAAAATACCAAAGACAATACCCCGGCGGTCGTCCATATCGACACCGTTGCGGGCGATAAAATTGAAGTGATGATCGCGGCCAAAGGCGGCGGTTCTGAAAACAAATCAAAAATGGTAATGCTCAATCCCAGCGACGACATTGTTGAATGGGTACTGAAAACCTTACCAACCATGGGCGCTGGCTGGTGTCCGCCAGGCATGCTTGGCCTGGGCATTGGTGGTACTGCTGAGAAAGCGGCGGTACTGGCCAAAGAAAGCCTGATGGATCCGGTGGATATTCAGGAGCTGATTGCTCGTGGCCCGGAAACTACCGATGAAAAACTGCGGGTGGAAATTTACGAACGTGTAAATAAACTGGGTATCGGTGCACAGGGCCTCGGCGGTTTAACTACCGTGGTGGATGTGAAAATTAAATCGGTACCGACTCACGCGGCGTCTAAGCCTGTGGCAATGATCCCCAACTGTGCGGCAACCCGTCATGCGCATTTCTACCTCGACGGTAGTGGCCCGGCAGACTTAAAAGCGCCTAAGCTGGAAGAATGGCCGGAAGTCACCTGGGAAGTCAGTGAAAATACCCGCCGCGTGAATATGGACGAAGTCACCAAAGAAGACATCAAAGAATGGAAAGTAGGCGAAACCGTGCTGCTGTCTGGCAAGATGTTGACCGGCCGTGATGCGGCGCACAAACGCATTCAGACCATGTTGGAAAACGGTGAAGGGTTACCAGAAGGTGTAGACCTGAACGGTAAGTTTATCTACTACGTAGGTCCGGTAGACGCTGTGGGCGACGAGGTAGTAGGTCCTGCTGGCCCGACGACTGCAACCCGGATGGATAAATTCACCGACATGATGCTGGAGAAAACCGGTATTGCCGGTATGATTGGTAAAGCTGAACGCGGTCCAGCGACTGTTGAATCCATTGCTAAACACGAATCAGTGTATCTGATGGCAGTGGGTGGTGCGGCTTACCTGGTGTCTAAAGCCATTAAGAAAGCCCGTGTGGTTGCCTTTGAAGACTTAGGGATGGAAGCCATCTATGAGTTTGAAGTGGAAGACATGCCGGTAACCGTAGCCGTGGACTCTACCGGGGCCAATGCTCACCAGACCGGCCCGGCTATCTGGAAGGCAAAAATTGCAGAGTTGGACGAAGCACTGTCTAAATAACCAGCATTTAACACCAGTTAAGCGATTATTCGCTTAAACCAAAACCAAAAACGGGTAACATGAGTTACCCGTTTTTTTATTGAAGTTATTCAGGTTGGTAATGGAACACCTTAATATTATTATTCCCGCTGGCGCTGCATTACTGGCACTAGTTATTGGCCTGGTGATTGGCCGGTTTCAGGGCAAGGTACAAGCGCAACAAGCACAGGCCGAACAACAATTGTTGGTACAGCAACTTGAACAGGCACAGCAGTCCTTAGAGGCCGTCGAGAAAAGAGCTGGGCAGGATATAAACGAACTTAAGCAGCAGCTTTCCTCGTTGCAGGCTTCATTACAGGAACAAGCGGCCAAAGCGGCATTGCTGCCAGAAGCGCAACAGCAACGTCAGCAGTTACAAAGTGAATTAAAAACCCTTCAGGGCGATTTTACCCAGTTAAAAGCGTCCAGCGATGCCCGCCAGGCGGCTTTTGATGTGGCTGAAAAATCTCATGAAGAAAAGCTCGCCAGCCTGCAACAAGCCGAAAAGCGGCTGCAGGAGCAGTTTGAGAACCTCGCCAATCGCATTTTTCAACAAAAAGCCGAGAGCTTTGGCAACGAAAGTAAAACCCGCCTGGATGCGCTGCTAAACCCGTTGAAAGATCAAATCGAAGGTTTCAAAAAGCAGGTTACTGACCAATACGTCAAAGAAGGGCAGGAGCGAGCCTCACTTAAAACCGAGATTCTGGGTTTAAAAGCGTTAAACCAGCAGATCACCGAAGATGCCGCGGCGTTAACCCGGGCGTTGAAAGGCGATAACAAGCAACAGGGTAACTGGGGTGAGGTCGTGCTGGAACGGATCCTGAAGGAATCCGGCTTACGGGAAGGCCATGAGTTCGAAACCCAGGTGTCGGCTCGTAACGAGCAGGGTAAACTGCAACAGCCCGATGTGGTTGTACATTTGCCTAACGACAAAGATGTGATCATCGATTCAAAGGTGAGCCTGGCCGCCTACGAACGGTATTTTAACAGCGACAATGACGAAGAACGGGCTCGCCAATTAAAAGAGCACGTCAATTCGCTGCGAACCCATATTAAAGCGCTGGGTGCAAAAGATTACCATGAGCTGGAAGCGATCCGCTCGCTCGACTACGTACTGATGTTTATTCCGGTAGAGCCGGCGTTTTTGCTAGCAGTAGAAAGCGATCCCGAACTGGTCACGCTGGCCCTTAACAACAATATTATGCTGGTTTCGCCCACCAATCTGTTGGTAGCACTGCGTACCATCAACAATATCTGGCAATATGAATATCAAAATCAGAACGCTCAGAAAATTGCCCAGCATGCGGCTAAACTTTACGATAAGTTTGCCGGTTTTGTTGGCGATATGGAAAAGATTGGTAAGGCAGTAGAAAGCACTCAGAAACACTATGATGCCGCGCTGAATAAATTAACCAGTGGGCGGGGTAACCTGGTGCGTCAGGTTGAACAGTTCCGCGCATTGGGGGTTCAACCCAGTAAACGGCTGGCCGATACCAGTGATGACGACTCCGACGAACAGGACTAAACAAGGTAATTCAATTTTGTACCGGCCATTACCGCCTGATTTCGGCCGTTTGCTTTGGCCTGGTACAGTGCATCGTCAGCCAGTTTAAGCAGTTGGTCCGGGTCTCGGGCCTGACTGGCTTCCACACAACCAATGCTGATAGTCAGAGGGTCGGCTGCGTCGGCCCACTTAGCTTCACTCAGTGTTTGACAGATTTTATCGGCTATTAGTTTTGCGTCACTCTGAGACTGGTCGGCCAGCAGCACAATAAACTCCTCACCACCAAATCGGGCGACCAGATCAGATTGCCTGACCTGCTGCTTTAATTGTTTGGCGGTATGCACAATAGCTTTGTCACCAGCACTGTGACCAAAGGTATCGTTGATCATTTTAAAGTAGTCGATATCGAGCATTAAAATACTAAACGGGCGCTGATAGCGTTGAAACAGCGAGAATTGATACTCCAGTTGTGATTGAAACGCCCGGCGGTTAAGTAGTCCCGTTAGCTGGTCGTGGTCGGCGAGATATTTCATGCGCACAATTAACCGGGAGATGGTAGTGCCTACTGCGGTAGTATTGATTAATATAACCAGCACAACCTGCATCCATAGCATCAGTGACGCATTGTAAGGCGAGAAAAACAAACTGTTTTGTGGAATAGGTACGGCAACTGCCCAGAGGGTAATTTTACTGACCACCATGACTATGATGAGGACATCGGCCAGGCACAGGATGCCGGCGATATTGGCTGAAAAGGCCTCATGCAACGCCTTAAATTTCATTTTCAGGGTGGCAATCATCACCACGATAATCATACCTAACGCCAGTAATGACGCGGATTCTGGTGTTATCCAACCGAATAAAAACAAGCCATAGGCTGCACTCACCACCAGGATCATTGAACTAAACCATTTCGGATCGATGGTGAGGCGAAATAGGTGTCGTAGTGCAAGGTTATAGATAATAAATGAAATCAGTAATATGATATCCCCAATCACCCACAAAAAAAGTGTGGGATTGTCGGGATGACGAAAATCGAGAAGCAGGGCCAGCGCAAATAACAGGTTGGCCAGCGCAAAGCGGATACTGCTGTTATGGTACAACTGTAAAGGCTTGGCAATCACTATCCAGCCAATACTGAACAGCAGAGCCAATAAAATATTGACTTTGTTTAACTCGATACTGGTTGAAAGGAGTGTATCCATCAAAATGCCATCAGCTCGACATACCTTTAGTTTAGCGCAACTTCGTGACTAATTATTGAAGCAGATCATTAACCAATCGACTGCATAGGAGCAGGGAATGAGCGTTCTATCCACCGTAGTTAAAACCATGCGTCCTCCGTTTTTATTGCTGGTAGTGAGTTGTCTGACACTCAGCTTTGGCTTTGTTAACTTTTTAAATATAGACGGTTCCTGGTTTTTATTAAGTTTAATTGTGGTTTGTGGCTTGTGTGCACATATTGCTGTAAACATGCTCAATGAATATGTTGACTGTACCAGTAAGCTGGATTTTTCCACCAACCGAACCCCCTTCAGTGGCGGTAGCGGGGCGCTGGTCAATCAGCCGTCGGTGGCCGGGTTGGTAAAATACATTGGTATTGCCTTTGTTGTACTCACCATTGCCTCAGGGTTGCTGGTGTTACAACACACGCCTGAAGCCTGGGTTTCGTTATTTGGTATGGGAGTGTTAGGGGTAATAATAGTAGTAAGCTATACACCGGTGCTCAACCGCTACCCCTGGTTATGCCTGGTGGCACCGGGATTAGGCTTTGGTATTTTAATGTCATACGGTAGCTATGTGGCCATCAGCGGTTCGCACAATACAACAATGTTATTATTGGCGCTGATCCCCACGTTGTTAACTAATAATCTGTTACTACTCAATCAGTTTCCCGATGCGGCCAGTGATGCAGAGCATGGCCGAAACCATGTGCTCATAGAATACGGTTATGCATTTTCAGCCAGACTGTATTTAGTGCAATGGCTACTCACCATACTGGTCGTTGTGTTAACCGTAGTAGCGTTTCATTTACCCTGGTACAGCCTTATTTGTTTATTATCTATGCTGCCGGGTTGGCGGATATACCAACAGGCCAAACAGTTTGAACAGCCTGATAAACCCTTTTTGGCGGCAATGGGGCAGAATGTCATTATGACACTCGCAACGCCGTTGTTATTAGGAGTGGTGCTGTGTGTGGCAGGCTAAACGTAACCGATAGTCCTGGTGTCAGGCAGTTGTGCGATCAACTGGAAATTCATTTCTGGCCAGAGGAGGGCATGCGGTTCAGCCGTTTTGTACGCGCCACTGAAAGAGTAACCATTGTGCTCGAACAACAGGGAAGAAGGGTAGCGCGGAATGCCATCTGGTGGTTGCTGCTGGAGCCGGAACACAGCACCGGTATTATGCATTTCAAGCCGTCACGTTATACTTCTTTCAATACCCGTTACGACAAGCTCAACGTGCCTCGTAGCGCAGGATATCACTCCTTTCGACAGCATCGTTGTGTTATTCCGGTCGCTGGTTTTGGTGAGTCGCAAAAAGTCGGCAGTAAAATGACTTACCACGACATGATTGCCGAACCCGACGCGCAAATGGCCATGGGCGGCCTGTATCGTGAATGGCACGGTCACGACACTCATGGTAATGAGTTTGTTGAGACCTCTTGCTCGGTGGTTACGTTGCCGCCACACCAAAAATTAGTGGATGTTCATCAAAAATCCACGCCATTAATGTTATCGCCAAAAGATAACAGCCTGCAGCGATGGCTTGATGCAGGCATTACTGAGCCACAGGCGCTTGAAGATTTATTAACACCAAAAATACGCCACCAGTTTAAGGTTCAGCCGATTAATAAGCCTTCACTCTATCAGCCTGCCGGAGAGTCATTTGATCTTGAACCGGATTAACAAGCTAAATGGATGTACAGACCATCAAGTTTTTTAGTACTTTTGTTTGTGATCCCGGTAATAGGTTCATGGAGAATGGACTTAAACACAACTGAAAGGAGTCAGTGATGACTGAAGAAAAGATCAGGAAAATAGTTAAACGCTACTATATCATTTCAACATTGTGGCTATGCGCGTTTATTGTGTTTGCAATATTCCTTAATTGGCATTTGCTCAAATCAAACATAGACCGCCATTACGAGCTTGGTGTTGAGTATGTGTCCGGTGATCAGGGATATATCTGGGGCGCGTTAATTTTCGGCTTATTCACGCTTTTACACTTGGTTTTTTATTCTATCGAGAAAATATTGCTTTATATACATGCAGAAACCAGCTCTTCGAGTTAGATTGCTGTTCTGATTTAGCTAAAAAAGGTAACGGGATTTCACCGATTTAACGAGCGTAAGAGGGTTGGTAAGTTAGTGGCACTAGAGGGAGTTGCAGACTTAATAGAGGTAGTGGCCAGATTTATTGGGCGACTCTTCACCGAAGTGTTGATCGAATTTCTATGCAAAGGAATGGGTTATCTTATCTGCCGCAAATTCAATGAAGACATAGATCCAGATGGCTTCATGGGGTAGGTGCAGCTATTTATGTTCCGGAGTCAGTTCTCAGGCCCATGTATCTGTTTTCTCCAACCTTTGCTTTATTTCTCGTAACCTTAGCTACCGTCGGCATACCGATGGCAATCTGCTTCGGCATGTATACATGGCTCTTAAAAATATTCATAAATACTATTAATTATTATTTAATAGCGGTTCCGTATTTGGTGTTCTTAGTATCTGGATTTTTGCAGCATGAAGTGTCGGGCAATGATTATGGCTTTTCCATATCACAAGGTATCGCTAATAACTTGCCGCTTTTGCTATGTGTTTACTTGTTAGCTAAATCAGGTGAAAATCGAAGCGCTGCATAAGCAGGCCCTCAGGACACAGCTGATAGGATAATGCTGGTTTAACGATGAAATTAAAATGCTGTGGTAAATATAAAAACTGGAAATTTTCGGGTTCGGTCAGTTTGCTGGACATGTTTGGGCTTACAATACTGCTAGCGTTTTACTTGTTTGCCATTGCCGCAATTAGCATAGTTGTGGGGAGTCTCTTTTATTCAATTTTCATGGCCTTTTTTGAATTTGGCCAATTCAGGTTTTTGTTAGAGTTTGGCGTTGAGTTCGCGCTTTTTATCGTGTTCTTAATAAAATCTCTGGGAAAGTTTCTGCATGCTTGCAGTTACTTGCTTAACTACAGGTTAACCATCAGACAGAGATGTTCAGTTTGTGGCAGCGCCAATACCTTGCTGGATGTGCCGAAAAATACCGATCCGTTTTAGCGGAATTACTATCTCGCAATATAACTAAAAAATGCAACGGTCCGAGGGATGCTTCGGCTCATTCATACCGGAAGTTAAGCTCATTTCAACGTTTGCTTCACAGAGAATTTATGTCAAAAGTTACATTAAAGGGGTTTATTTTAGTGCCTGCGGCAGATCTTGAAGTGGTAAAGCAGGCGTTGGTAAAGCATAAACAGCTGACGCTTGAAGAGCCTGGCTGCATTACCTTTAATGTTGTCGAAAATGAATGCGATCCGCTTCGTTTTGATGTGTATGAAGAGTTCACGAGTCAAAGCGCTTTTGAGCAACATCAGCACAGAGTAAGAGATTCTGACTGGGGCAAGGTTACCGTGAATGTAGAACGTCATTATCAAATTTTTAAATAAACTGTCGTTTCTTCACTTTCCTGGCAACCGTTCCAAAGCATCGTAACTATCTTCCAAACAAGTTCGATAAACCCATACATAACAACATTTTGTAAGAATTTTTGTGGTCTTCACAAAGCAGAATTAAAAGTTGATATAGTCTGCTGAAATAATCACGTTACTCAGCCTGTCTTTTTAACAACAGTGTCTGAAAGTCCTGCGTGTGGCCTGGCTCTTGAGAGTCTTAAAAATCCTATCGCGCCTCATGGCGTGATAATGTCAGGCCATTTTCATTGCCGCTCAGGAGAGTATATTTTAAAAGGAGTTTTAAGTGAAAGTCTTTAAATGGCTGTTATCGTCTGTCCTTCTCATCGCCATTGTAGTTGTGGCCGCTGGCTACCTGTATCTGTACGTACTGCCTACCGGGCCAGAAATAACACCAGCAAAACCTATTCCCGCAGGTAAAGACAGCTTCGTCATTAACGCTTATAAACATACCGATCGCAAAACTATTAGAGTCTGGACATACAAACCAGCAAAGTGGACCCCTGCAGATCCGGTACTGTTTGTTATGCATGGCATGGGCAGAAATGCGGAGGATTATCTCGATGCATGGACAGAGCTTGCCGAGCAGAAAGGAATGATGCTGGTTGCCCCGGAATTTGCCAGTAAGTTCTATCGGGTCATTACGAATGACTATCAGGAAGGTAATTTAGAGAGTTATTTTGGGTGGCAAAACCCCAAAAGTGAGTGGGCTTTTACCGTGGTAGAAAATGTTTTTGACCATGTGAATAACGTAAACGGGCTTTCTCTTGATGGTTACCATATCTTCGGGCATTCGGCCGGCGGTCAGTTTGTTCAGCGCATGGTGGCTATGAAGCCGCAATCCCGGATTAAAACAGCCATCGCAGCCAACGCCGGCACGTATTCGTTTATGGATGACATGATGCCTTACCCTTATGGGCTGGCTACAGTGCACAAAGATCTGCAAGGTTCATTTGCAAAGCATCTGGTGGTGCTCCTTGGTGAGTTGGACAACAATGCCCAACAAGGGCGACTCGACCAAACCGGCAATGCCATGGAGCAGGGCACCAACCGGTTAGAACGAGGAACAAATTTTTTCCATTCCTCGCAACAGGTAGCCGCGAGGCAGGGCCTTTATTTTAACTGGCAGATACAGCTTGTGCCTGATGTCGGCCATGAGTATAAACGGATGTCTGAGGCGGCGGCAAAGCTCCTTTGAACAAGGTGTTGACGATGCGCTCAGCCGCTGGCCATTAATGGAGAAAACATGAGTAGTCCGGGCAAGCTGTTCTTTTTCTGCGGCAAGATGGGCGCGGGTAAATCCACCCGTTCCAGACTTATTGCGAAAGCAAATAACGCGGTGGTGATTTCAGAAGATGATTGGCTTACAGCACATTACCCTGAGCTGATTCAAACCTTTGACGATTACATCAAATACTCAGCGCTTATCCGGCCGTTTGTTAAAAGCCATGTACAGGGTTTACTTAACATAGGCGGTAACGTTGTGATGGATTTTCCTGCCAACACTGTAAAACAAAGAGCCTGGTTTACATCGCTGTGTACCGAAACACACAGTGAACACGAACTCTGGTTTTTAGATGTTTCTGATGAACACTGCTTAGCACAAATTGCTCAACGTCGCGTTGAACAGCCGCAAAGAGCTAAATTTGATACAGAAGCAGTATTTCATCAGGTTACCCGGTATTTTGAAGCGCCTGCTGCCAGCGAGAATCTCAATATAGTGCGCGTGACATGATACGACTATACGTTGGCAGTTTTGTAACCCATGACGTTATATATTTTAAGGTTTAGAACAATGAATAAAATTCTGTTCGCGTTAGCGATTACATTCATTTCCTTTTCGTCTTTATCAGCAACCAGCAGATATGACATGGTGGCGAAAGAGTATGAAAAGATTGCGCTTAAGGCTAATGTGGTAGAAAGCGCAAAAATGCAGGGCGTATGCCTGGTGCAGTTAAAAGAACTGACGTTCAAAAAGAAAAATGAATTTGATCCGATCTCTGAATGGGTAAACTATCGTTCGGTATCTTTACTCGAACAATATTCTCCGTGCGAGGTACTTATTATGTTAGAAGTGGCAAACGATATGATCAGGAATGAAAAGCAGTAAACAGATGGATTTACTTCTGAACAAGCGCTTACGGGTTAGAAAATAACCGTGGAAATTGTACTTATTCCGTTGGGCATTATCGCTTTCTTTTTGTATTTACCTTTTGGTCTGGCTAAATGGACTGCGTCTGAAAAATCACAGAATGCGCATTTTGCGAGTGGTTTAAAGGCCGCATTGCCTCAGTTAAGAAGTTTTCTGGGGATCAGCTTAATGCCATTGTTAGCCATCATCTGGAGTTACAATGCGTTTGGTAATCAGTATTTATGCGCGGCTATCTTTTCTGTGACATTTTATGCGCTGGTGTTTATGCATAGGGAGACTCAGGCGTGCTTTAAGACGTTCAGGCAGTTTCGATATATTACCCATGGTTATGTGGTAACGGGATTATTGGTTTGCTTGTTTGTTTTTAATTTCTTTGGCGGCCTGATTTTAATACTCGCTTGTTTGTATTGGTTTTTACAGTGTTTGATATTTCTGGGTAAAGCAGCCAGGGTGGATCATATTGACCGCTAGCCATACGGCCACGGCAAGATGGCCAATTTTAACTAAGGAAAGATTTAATTAAGGACAAAAAATGGTAGTCATTTACGGAATTAACAAACATCTCAACCCGATAAAGCGTGAATTGTCTGATGCTATCCACGGCTGTATGCAATCGGTGTTAGGCATGCCTGAAGGTAAGCGGGCCCACCGCTTCGTGCCATTAACAGAAAGTGATTTTTTCTATCCGGAGGGCAGAACCGAGGCGTACACCGTAATCGAAATTAATATGATGAGTGGCAGAACACCGGCAACACAAAAAGCGATGATTAAAGCGTTATTCACGACCATTTCATCCACACTGGGTATTTCGCCTGTCGATATTGAAATTACCATCAAGGAACAGGAAAAGTATCAGTGGGGGTTTCGTGGTATGACGGGTGATGAAGCCATTGATTTGCAATACAAGGTAGATATTTAAGATTCGCAGGCGGTGTATGCACTGTGGTGTTGGCTTCAAAATAGAGGATTGGTGTGTTTGTACTATTGTTTTTAGTCGCTAGTTTTGCCGGCGATTTTATAGGTTTCCGGATTACCCTGAGATTACTGAATGTAACTGAACAGCTCAATAAACGCAGCCTGGTGCTTACTCTGGCTTTTCTGACGATTCAGATAATGTCGGGAATAGTGATTCAGATTTCAGGTCTTGTTGAGCCTGCCGGTGCAGTGTTATCGATAGTTGTATTCAGCTTTGTGCTAAGAAAATTTTTAGTTTTAAAGCTCTGGCAGTTAATCGTTATTCCGATTGGGGTTTCTTTGCTGTCGTCGCTTATACTGGCGCTGTCGCTGTTAACCTATATAAGTATTTTCGAGTCAGTTTCGCTGAGCTAATCAAACGGTAATTGGTAATCAATACTGTAGGGCAGTGTTATAACCGTTAAAACCGTGTTTAGCTATACGACTCAATCGGGTTGAAAAGGATTATTTGGCATGAAAGTATTTGTTACTTTCCTGATCGTCATGGTGATTATTGAAAACCTCGCCGGGATGATGGGGGTCGCTTTTTTTGATATCTCCATCTTTACTATTTCCACTTTACCCGACCTGTTTCACTATGCCACAAAGCTCATGGTTTTAGTGATTGTTTACCTGATGATCGATAAGATATTTAGCGCGTTAAATAAAACAAAACCGACAGTATAGTCGCAGCTAAACAGGGAGTGCCAACGGGCGTTATGAGTGGCCATCAGTTGAAACAACATATTCGGGTACAACATAACCGGGTGCGATTAAGCTTTCCCTCAATTGTGAAAATATTCGCGGTGTTTGCGATATCTCTCGATCTATTTTTTAGCTGTTTTTATTTATTGTTCTTATTGTTAGGCATTGAAGCGCCAGCGCCTTGGTTTTTTTTTCATTGCCTTGTTGGCTATGCCGCTTCTTTTTATACTATTTGGAACATTAGGATACCCGTTCTTTGCCTTGCTAAATCGGGTTCGGGGTGGTTTGTTTTTTAACGGTGTTACATGAAAAAGATGCCTCCGTCCGCAAGTCATAAAGGTTATCTAACCGAGCGGTATTTATTCGCTGTCGGGGAACTGTCGGCTGGTTGTCGTTACCCACGGAGCCCCGGTGGTGTATAGTGTTACGGCATTCACAACAAAAAAGAGAATAACAGTGAAATCATTAAGACTTACCCGGCATTGGTCGCAGGAGCAACTGGCGCAATTAAGCCATTTAAACGTGCGAACAATCCAACGGGTTGAAAAGGGCGAGGGCGCTGGTTTGGAAACGCTCAAATCGCTGGCATCCGTGTTTGAAATTTCTGTGGATGAGCTCAAAGCCGCGATTGAGCGTGATAACCCGTCTCAAAGTGAAGGCGGTTTAAGCTCTGAAAACAGTAAAGGAAGACATGAACAGGCAAAGGCAAAAGTAAAAGCGATTAAATATTTTTATGCCTTTTCGGCTTTTTTAATTACGGTATTTGTAGCGTTTATGCTGCCTAATTATAACGGTGGCGAGAATACCGGCCCGTTAATTGTGGTCTTTATATCGTTTGGTATGCTGATCGCTGGCTTTGCGATTTATGTATTTGAGCCCTTTGGTGAAAATTGGGAAAAAGCCAAAGTCTCGAAATTAGTTGAGCAACAAAGTGAGCAACGTCGCCTGGATAACGAGCATTAATTAATAGCGCTACTTCAGGCCGTCACAAACTGATAAGGAAGTATCAGCAGGCAATGGAAATTATTTTAGTACGTCATGGTCGTCCACAAAAGGCAGTCAATACATTACTCAATGCCGCCGGGTTTGCGAACTGGGTAAAAAACTACAATCACTCTTTGGTTGCAGAGCATAGCCTGCCATGTCACCTGAGCCAGGCTAAGTATAAAAATTATTATCGGGTTTCAAGCGATCTGCCACGTGCCGTGCATAGTTGCTTAATTTTTTCGGGGTGTCAGCCTCACTATCAGTCAAAACTATTTCGAGAGATGGACATTCCCCGCTATAAGCTGCCTTTTACCATAAGGGCATGGAGCTGGGTTTATCTGAACCGGGGGTTATGGATGCTGGGTAAAAAGGGGCACTTCGAGTCGTACCTGAACGCCCGGCGGCGTGCACGGCAAGCGGCGAGTGAGATTCTCAGTCTTGCTCAGCAACACGATAAAATAATTGTATTTTCACATGGTTATTTAATCCTCCATATAAGAAAGTATCTTCGCCAATGGGGGCTTATTCAAACCCGGAAATCCAATAACTACTGGGGTATTTCGGCCTTTAAAGATGAATAACAGTATTTGGTCTTTCGTCTGTGGTAGCCTGAGTTTAACCGGTGCGTTACCGGGCCCTGCCAGGGGGTAATTGATAAATTAAAACAACAGAGGAAACCACCATGACCTATGTCGATGGCTATGTAATCCCGGTGTCAGCAGCTGATAAAGACAAGTATATTGAACAAGCGCAGAGGGCCGCGAGCGTCTTTAAGGAGCATGGGGCTATCGAAATTTATGAGAACTGGGGAGATGATGTTCCTGAAGGCGAAGTCACCTCATTTTATAAAGCCGTGCAATGTAAAGAAGGCGAAGTCGTGGTGTTTTCGTGGGCAGTATGGCCATCCAAAGAAGCCCGGGATGAAGGCTGGAAGGCGCTTATGGAGGATCCCAGAATGAAGCCCGATCCGGATAACCCTATGCCATTTGACGGTAAACGTCTAATCTACGGTGGGTTTTCAACTATCATTCACGCGTAAAACCGTGTCAATGTGTAACCCCCCGGCCAATGGGTAAAAACGGAATTAAGGACATATGAATATTTGGAATACTAACCAACTGGCTACCGACCTGGCCTGTGAAGCCCTGAGTCAGAAGCAGAAAGTCCAGTACTATGTTGCCTGTTTTTATCTGCAGATAGCTTCGACGGTATTACCGATGTTTTTTCTGGGGTATTCGTATTATCTGAATATAGTCACTTTCACTTCCTTTATGGTCACACTGGTAGTGTTTCATCTTGGCGCGCTGAGAGTCTACCGGGCATGTTCTGGTTATAAGAAAGCCAGCGTTTTAGATACCATTGTGGTGTTAACATTGCCGGTAAGTATTAGAGTACAGATTGTTTACTGGCTGGCCTATGGGATAATTTCAATACTGTTGGCAGAACAACAGTCAGCGGCTTATATCTGGCTGATATACAGCTTTAGTGCCATGCCGGTCATGGTCTGGTTTCAGTTTTATCTTATCGAAAGGGCGGTTAATAAAAATTATGCTTAGCAGGTTTACCCGAAATATCACCAGCAGCGTACAGTCTGAATTGGCATTATCTGAATCCAATGAAGCGGCAGGGCGCTTTAAGACAGCTTTTAAGCATCTTGAGAATGCCCACGTATTGGGACAGTCATCTACCTGGTGGCATGTTCGGGTCCATTGGCTCATGTTACGCTGGGCGCTGCGTCATAAGGATGTTGGCGAATGCCTGGGGCAGCTTGTGCGAATAGTGGGGGCCGCCACAAAAACGGCTATTGGCCTGGTTCCGGTTGGTAACACGGGAGGGGCGGATATTAGTCCCTTTAAGCGCTTACCTTTAACTCCTGAACACCAGACTGCAATAGAAAAAGCACAGGGCGTTCAGTAAACGTTAGCCACTAACCGATGTGATAAAGAAAGATTGTTCTTTGTGCCGGGTCATAACGAGGCCAGCACCCGGCCAGAAGTATCCTTTGGCCCGTATTAGCGGGGCGTTCATGGTTGGAGTAATGATCAGAAATGGCAATAAAGGCTTTACTACCCGAAACAATAAAACTCATTCCTCGCGATAATTTTACACTGGATAGTCGGTTTTCTGCAGCAGAGATCACGCAAAGACTACAAGAACACACGGCTAAAAAACGCACCTTGGGCTTTAACCGTGATTTTGAGTTTAAGGGGCGGGTAGGTCAGTATGATTTTGAGCTCATGCGCAACGTGGCTTATCAGAACTCTTTCTTACCGGTTATTGAGGGCAAAATTAAACCTGTTGCTAACGGTTGTCATATTGAGGTAACCATGCGACTGCATTTACTGGTTACCGTAGGTATGGTGATCTGGTTTAGCTTTACCGGCATAGCCTGCTTATTTTCATTATCCAACCTGCACCGCTTTTCCTTACCTATGTTAATTCCATTTGCCATGATGTTTTTGGGAGTGGCCATGGTATCCGGTGGTTTCTGGTATGAAGCCTGTAAGCAAAAAAAGCGACTAATTGAAATCGTTACTCAGGCGGTATAAGCCTGTTTGAGGTGAAGCCTGTCTGTGGCATCTGGCATACACAAAATGTCCTCAACAAAAAAGGGAGCGGTATAAACTGCTCCCTTTTCATTAAAGGCTGAAGAGGTTAACCAAGCCGTTTTTTGCGTCGGCTGAATAACGCTATTAGCAAACCGCCAAGCCAAACCAGTGACAGGCTGCCACCACCGCCACTGGGGCGGTTATTGACGGTAACGGTCACTGTTTCCGACACCGTATTCTGACCGTCGGTAGCGGTAACTGTGAAACTTACAGTAGTGGTCTCGTTGGTGTCCGGTGCGGTGGAGCTGAACGTCGAACCCTGTACACCATTAATGGTAAAGATGATGTCGTCATCTTCAGGGTCTGTTGCACTGGCTCTGATGGTAATGGTTGCGCCTTCCTGTACGCTCGATGGCGCAGAGACGGTCAGCACCGGCGGTTGATTCGGCGTTACCGTAATGTCTACCGTAGCGGTATCGGTAAAGCCATATTCATCAGTAGCGGTTACCCTTAAGCTAAGCGCTGTTCCAGCGCTTACCGATGCGGGAGTAATGGTGATCACCTCACCAGCCACGTTAATCGATGCGGCGGGGCCACTTAGCTGCTCAACACTCAGGTTCACGTTGTCACCATTGGCATCGGTAACCGTAAGCGGTAATACAGAGGCTTGCAATTCCGTAAGACTAATACTGGCCTGTTCACTGCCAGCAATCAGCAGTTCCGGGGCCGCATGCATTTGCACTTCAGTGTTCACTTCACCTATCTCTTCCTGAGTACCCGGAATATTCGGTACCTGCGAAGACACCGATACCGGCAACGAACCAGTAAGTTGAGCGTCAGCGTCTATCTGCAAACTGAAATCAAGTGCGGCCGGGCCGGTGGCCGTGGTCGATACCTGTGGCGTCAGGCACAACACCGTACCCGATTGGATCAGCGATTCTACATCACCGCCAGGATTATTGGTGTTAGCGGAATTAAATGCCAGGGTCGCGCCCCGTTTACCATTACTGTTTTGCCAGCCTACAGTGCCGGCCAGAGACTCGCTGCCACTGCGCACATTTTGATAAGCATAAATCACAGCCGGTTCGCCGGGTTGAGAATCGTGGTTGATGATCACCTGCATATCAGCCGAATAGCCAGCAGATTGTAATCCCTTCCACTCTATCACTGTGGCTGAACCGTTATGAATAGTGGCAACCGTAATACCCGAACCCGCTGCATTATTCAGTGTCCAGTTACGCCACAGTGGCGCCAGTATTGCACCACGGTATGTTCCATCAGCCAGCATCCGGTTGATGGCCGGGAAGGTGTTTACCGTAGCGGATGCCGGTGTAACAAAGCCTTTGGAAGAGACTGAAATACCGTTCCAATGTTCGCCCAATACGTTAACCGAAACGGGGAAGGCGGCCAGTAACTCACCATCACTGCTTTGCAGTGGCTGATAACCCAATGCGGTTAGGTCGATGTAACCATTATTACTATGAGTATCAACCCGGCACTGGCCGTCGCTTTGTGGAGTTGTTACGGTATAGCCGGATGCACTGGCAGTTATGTTTTGCGTAATTGACCAGCTGATAGTATCGCCGTTTACCACACCACCGTCGGTAACGCTGTCCGCTACCACGCTGGCGCCATCGGGAATGGTCACGTCAATTTCATAGTTGCGATCTTCAGCACTGGTGTTGGCCAGTACATCAACAGTGTAATCTACCGTCTCGCCCGGCGACACGCGATCGCTGCCATTCACTGCCAGCTGTACGTCGTTTTCACCTCGAATAATATCCACCGGGATAATGCCCAGATTGTCCGGCGTTTGCGCACTGCTGCCCAATGCCACGCTGGCATAGTAGCGATCGCCGGGAATACTGCTGTCCAGCGACCATAGCAAGCGCATGTCAAACGATTCACGCAAAGCAACCGATGGGGGAGCGTCGATACTCAGCGAACCGTCATTACTGCTGCCTACCACGGCATAGTCCAGCGTAAAGCTGTCCTGTTGCTGGGTGCTGCCGGTAAAGTTGTGAACGTATATCCGGTAGCTTCCGGCTGGCGGTGATTCAATACTGATATACTCATTCCAGCTATAGCCGGCGCTTAGCGCGAGGAGCTCGTCCTCATCAAAAATACCGTCGTTGTCATTGTCATAGGCTATATATAAATCCAGATCCGGCGCAGTCGAAGCGGTGGTTTGAGCCACCAGGCGCGGCGTGCCTTCTTCGATAACCACGTCGAGGCTATACACGCCATCGTTCGGGTTATCGTAAAAATCACTGGGGTCACTGTCTTGTGCTAAATTGCCCGACACTTTAGTGCCCAGAGTAAGACCCGTTACTTCATAGGTGAAATTGGTAATTTCGATAGCCAGCAAGTCTTCAAGTACCGCAGAATCGGCATTACGATAACTGGTTCGCTCTACAAAATTCGGGAAATTGCCGTTGGAAGCCACTACCGCAATAGGCATGTGTTGCGGGTTGTTGTCATTGCCGCTGATTAACACATCGCCAAATACCCAGTCATTGTCTGCTACGTTCCAGGTACTCAGCGTGAAGGTCACTGTTTGAGACTGACCAGCCGATAACGACATGCTGGCGGGTTGTGCGTCCAGTGCTAAACCGCTGTCCATATCGTCCAGACTGAAAGTCCAGGTGCCGTTGCGGGTGGCGGTGAATGTGCGTTGCCAGGTACATTCAATGAGACAGTTGTTATCCACCAGAGCCGGAATGTTCAGTGTTTTCGGCTCACCGCCGCTGGCCGGATTTGCCGCTTCATAATTGGCCTGGGTTTCTTCCATTATCAGACCAGCATTAGCCGCCGCATCTATCTGAATGCGTCCGGCCCCCATATCCAACCAGTTAGCCTGGTCGGCACTGCCACTAATGCCAATATCGGTTTCAGCCGTCATCATTAGTGCTGAGCGAATGGCATCGGCGCTCCAGTCCGGGTGTAACTCGCGCAGCAGCAGTGCTGCACCGGCCACATGGGGTGAGGCCATAGAGGTACCATCCAGATAGGCGTAATCCGCCGGGGCAGGGCCGGTGGTTTCATGGCCATAGTGTTCATCTGAATAGGCTGAATAAATATCTACACCCGGTGCGCTGATCATCGGTAACAGCGTACTGAACTGAGTATTCGGCCCGCGGGATGAAAAACTGGCTACTTTATCGGCAAGGGTGCTGTCTACCGAGCGTATACCGGCGGTAGCGGTAATGGTGGCGCGGTGATTACTGCCTGACGCCAACCAGGTTTTAAGCCTGTTACCATCGCTTGCAGCAATATGAATGCCGGGGATCACGTACTCGTCGGCGACTAAATTTTCAGCGCCGTTGGCCAAATTAGCCAGCACATATCCGCCTGCGCCACCCTGTGCCACGTTAATCGCTTTCTGGATGCGGGCAATGTCTCCGCGATCACAGACGACTATTTCACCGTTGAAGGTGCCGGTCGGATAAGGTTGGAGGCACTGGGCCGAATCGCCGTCAGGATCGTTAGGGTTGGGGAAATCGCCGGCATACACAATGTCTGCGGTGATTGCGCCGGTATTACTCTCTCCGCTAATCGTGGACGGCGCGCCTGAGCCACCGGTGAAACTGCCGATAGTTTTGGTTAGATCCAAGGTACGGCCGTGGGTGGTGGCAGCCACAGGTGTTAGCCAGGGGGAGAGCTTATCGCTGGTTGCAGCATCAGGGCCATCGTTACCCGCAGAGTGGGCGACAAAAATGCCGGCATTATTGGCCGATAACCAGGCCTCACTAAGTGTATTGCCCCACACTTCATCGCCGCCGGATATTGAGTAATTGATAGCATCAACTACACCGCTGGCAATTGCATCATCTATAGCGGTAACCGCCAGGTTGGCATAACAGCCGTTATATTCATCGTCGTTCTCGCCGGGCAGGCACACCTGGAACGAAATGATATTGGCATGGGGCGCAATACCGCTGATTTGAGCGAAAGTAAATTCGCCGGCGTAGCCGTCACTTTCTTCCACATCATAGGCCAGACCCACCGAAGGGACGTCATACAGAATATTTCCGGCTGCGGTGCCCGCTACGTGTGAACCGTGACCGTTATAGTCTTCGCCGTTGCGCGGCAGGCTCGGCGGAAATACATCGGTGTCTGCATACTGATTGGTAATTTGCGCATAGCTGTAAACACCAATGAGCTTATCGTTACATAACGCAGCATAGCTGCCAGCACAATCACCCAAATAGTTACCGCTGCCGAGCGGATTGGTGTGCGTATAGCCATCACCGCCGGTAGCGGCAAATGACGGGTGATCGGTATTAATGCCAGTATCAAAAATAGCAACTACCGTGCCTTCTCCCATCGCACTGGTGCCTGCCAGTGTTGCCCCGGCCCATACGCCGGTCGCGCCGGTCAGTTCAGGACTGGTATCTGAACTGAGCTTTAGTTTTCGGTCGGCTTCTACTGACTTTACACCATCCAGTGACCGGACTCTCTCTGCCTGTGACGATGTCAGCTCCAGCATCATACCGTTAATGGCAAACTGTAACTGACGTTTAGCGGTTGACTGACCGGTGATTTGAGCAATTTTGCCCAGTACAGCCTGTTGCCGCTGCTGCAGATATTCACGGTATGCCGTGACATGGCTGGCAGAGGCATCAAGTTTTCCATGGTTGGCAGTGGCGAGTCGTGAAGTCTGTTGGCGGCTTTTAGGATTGGTTGCTGAATAGCCCTGAATGCCGCCGTTATATTGGGCAACCGAAGGCTCATGCAACTGAATAATATAAGTTTGTTTGCCATTAACCTGGTTTTTTATTGAATTGGTTGTTGGGTTAAGGCGGTGAATGGGCTTATTGACCGATGTTGGCGTGATCTGCTGAGCGACTGCAAAAGAGGCATTAACCAGCAAAATGACACTAACAGCACGTGTGATCAATGATAATTGTTTCACATTAATACTCCAAAGTGAAAAGAACAATGTCCTTGTTCTGTCGGGATTGTTTTTTTAACACAGCCGCGCGGGTTATGTAATGCTCGTTATCGTTTGTACGTGACAAGTAAGTAATTTGGACCGTTTTATCCTAAATAGTTCGTCTGAACTCAGCCTGAATTGCACCCCATTTTTACCACTTAACATAATCATCCCAATTTTTGTGATCCATTTAGGATATTTAATTTAATAAAACGTAAACATATTGTTAATTTGACAGGACGCTCCTGCCTCGATTGCACTAGAGTGTACTCAAACAATAAGGCGTTTTAGAGGAACCCTATGAACGACAGAAATCACCTGGGCAACGTGTCGATGACACACGAGGTCAGGATAATAGAAAATGGGTTACTGGATATTCCGATGCTGGCCATTCTGGATGCTGACGGCTCGGTGTATTCTCAAGCCAAAGAGCCCGCAATCAGTCAGGAACTGGCCATAAAGATGTACCACACCATGTTGTATACCCGCATGTTGGATGAACGGATGGTGGCCGCCCAGCGTCAGGGCCGTATAAGTTTTTATCTGGCCAGCACCGGTGAGGAAGCCGCTGTTGTGGGTAGTGCCGCAGCGCTCTCGGCAGATGACATGATCATGAGTCAGTACCGCGAGCAAGGCGCTTTGGCGTTTCGTGGTTACACCTCTGCACAGTTTATGAATCAGATGTTCTCCAATCGCCTGGATCCGAATAAAGGGCGTCAGATGCCTATCCACTATGGCGACAAAACGCTTAATTTTATGACCATATCATCGCCGCTCGGAACCCAGATTCCGCAGGCAGCTGGCTACGCTTATGGGCAGAAACTGGCAGGTAATGATGCCATCACCATCTGCTATTTTGGCGAAGGGGCAGCCTCAGAGGGTGACTTCCATGCCGGCCTGAATATGGCGGCAGTGCTTAACTGCCCGGTGATCTTTTTCTGTCGAAATAATGGCTATGCTATTTCTACCCCAGCCGAAGAGCAATTTGCCGGGGATGGCATTGCGTCACGCGGGATTGGTTACGGTGTGCGGACTATCCGGGTTGACGGCAACGATCCGTTGGCAGTATACAGTGCCACGCAGAAAGCCCGGGAGCTGGCATTATCCGCCTCTCAACCGGTATTGATTGAAGCCATGACCTACCGGTTGGCTGCTCATTCTACCTCAGACGACCCCAGCGGCTACCGGTCGAAAAAAGAAGAAGAGAAATGGCGCCTGAAAGACCCCCTTGAGCGGTTTAAGGTGTGGTTACTCAATAAGGGCTGGCTGCAGGAAGCCGATACCGAGCAATACCTTAAAACGGTACGTAGCGATATTCTGGACGCGCTCAAAACCGCCGAGAAAGTCCCGGTTAATCCAATTAGCGATATCGTAGAGGACGTCTACAGCGATGTGCCCTGGCACCTCAAAGCACAGCGGGAGGCATTACTGGAACACATTAAACGCTACCCGGATAAATATCCTAAAACGTCGGGCGAGGTAGGCAAGTAATGGCAAAGTTAAATTTACTCCAGGCAATTAATCAGGCCTTGATCACTGCCATGACCGACGATGAAAAGGTCGTGGTATTTGGTGAGGACGTTGGCCATTTTGGTGGCGTATTCAGAGCCACCAGTCATTTGCAGGAAAAGTTTGGTAAGGCACGTTGTTTCAATACGCCGCTTACTGAACAGGGCATTATTGGTTTTGCCAACGGTCTGGCAGCTCAGGGCAGTGTACCGGTGGCTGAGATCCAGTTTGGCGACTATATCTTTCCGGCTTTTGACCAGATCGTTAATGAAACGGCCAAATTCCGTTATCGGTCCGGCGGGCAGTTCTCCTGTGGCTCATTGACAATAAGAACCCCTTACGGCGGTGGCATTGCCGGTGGTCATTACCATTCTCAGTCACCAGAGGCGTTTTTCAGTCATATTCCTGGCCTTAAAGTGGTGGTGCCACGCGATCCTTATCAGGCTAAAGGCCTGTTGCTGGGCGCAATCCGCGATGACAATCCGGTGTTGTTTATGGAGCCTAAGCGCCTTTATCGCGCTTCGGTTTGTGAGGTGCCGGAGGAAGATTATTCCATTGGCCTGGGCAAGGCTGAGGTAATTCAGGAAGGTAACGATATTACGCTGTTGGCGTGGGGCGCTCAGGTAGAGACTATTCAGAAAACGGCGGCCATGGCGATGGAGGACGGGGTATCTTGCGAGATCATTGATTTACGCAGTATTTTGCCCTGGGATGCGCACACCGTTGCCGAGTCTGTAATGAAAACAGGACGCTTGCTCATCAACCATGAAGCGCCCATTACTTCGGGATTCGGCAGTGAAATTGCCGCACATATTCAGGAACAGTGTTTCTTATATCTCGAAGCGCCCATTACCCGGGTATGTGGCCTTGATACGCCGTATCCGCTGGCCCATGAAAAAGAATACATGCCAGACGAATACAAAACCTATGAAGCCCTTAAACGCATGCTGAACTACTGAGGTAAATATGACAGATTTTATTTTGCCTGATATTGGTGAAGGCGTTGTTGAGTGCGAATTACTCGAATGGCTGGTAAATGAAGGTGATTCGGTTGAAGAAGACCAACCGGTAGCAGAAGTCATGACCGATAAAGCCACGGTGCAAATTCCGGCTATCCACAGTGGCGTTATTACCCGGCTGTATTATAAGCCCGGCGATATTGCCAAAGTGCACGCGCCGTTATTTGAACTTAAGCCCGCGGGAGCCGATAACGCCGCTGAAGCGCAGCAGCCAACACCCGAGCAAGCCCCACAAACCGTAATGGCGTCTCAGCCATCCGAAACGGCGGCTAGCGCCGTAGAAACCTTTATTCTGCCAGACATTGGTGAAGGCATTGTTGAATGTGAAATCGTTAAATGGCACATCGACGGCGGCGATTTTGTTGCCGAAGATGAGGTGGTTGTTGAAGTGATGACCGATAAAGCCGTGGTGGAAATTCCTGCCAAACATGCCGGTACATTGGTAAAGCGCTATCACGAGGTCGGGCAGGTTGCCAAAGTACATGAGCCATTATTTGATTTATCGGTAGCGCAGGAAGCTGAGGCGGCCAACACTCACAGCAACACCTCTGTACCATCCGCGCAGCCAACCCGGGACGTGCCGGGTGGTTTTCAGGAAGGCAGCTTTGAGCCGCCCAAAGTAATTAAAGGCAAGGTACCAGCCAGTCCGGCCGTGCGGCGACTGGCCAAAGAGCACAATTTGCCACTGCAACACATTCAGCCCAGCGGTAAAAAAGGCCGGGTGCTCAAGCAGGATGTACTAAACGCCTTGCAACAGGGTCAACAGAGTGAGCCCACTCCAGCCGTTTCGCCAACCAGTACGAATGAGCAAACCAGCCGAACAGTGCCCCTAACGCCGGTGCAGAAAGCCATGGCCAAACAGATGATCCGCTCGGTGAGCACTATTCCACACTTTACGGTGTCTGATGAACTGGTCATGGACTCGCTGATTGAGCTTAAACAGTCGTTGCAGGGGCAATTTGCCAGTGCAGACATTAAGCTCACCTTCATGCCATTTTTTATAAAAGCGCTATCGCTGTGCCTGTCGGAGTTTCCTCAGTTTAACGCCCGGCTCAGTGAGGATGGCAATGCCATGACTTACTTTGACGACCACAACATTGGTTTCGCAGTCGACAGTCGTGCTGGCTTACTGGTACCCAATATTAAGCAGGTACAAACACTCAGTGTGATGGACATCGCCGAGGCCATGCAGCGTATTGTGGCTGACGCCAAACAGGGCAAAGTAAGCGGCAGTGATTTAAAAGGCGGTACCATCAGCATCTCCAATGTGGGCGTACTGGGAGGCACCACGGCAACGCCGATTATTAATTGTCCTGAACTGGCTATTGTGGCGTTGGGCAAAATTCAATCGTTACCGCGTTTTGACGAGCAGCAGAACGTGATCAGCCAGTCTGTTATGCAGGTCAGCTGGTCAGCCGATCACCGGGTGATTGATGGCGCAACAATGGTGCGGTTTAACAATTTGTGGCTGGACTATCTTACCCATCCACTCAAAATGTTAAGCAAACTGCGTTAACCCTTTAACGAGGCTGGCATCTTTGTGCACCGGGCGATAAACTTGCGCACATCGCGCAAGTTTTACCTGTGTCTACGGTCACCAGAACCTCAAACAGGTTTCAAGAGAGAGCACTATTTTGCTGAGCTACCAACACGGCTACCATGCCGGTAACCACGCCGACATCCTTAAACATCTGTGCTGGCAGGCGGTTATTAATCGCCTGAAACAGAAGAATAAGCCGTTTAATTTAATCGATACCCATGGTGGTTCAGGCTGTTACAGCCTCGACTCGGAACAAGCCAACAAAACCGGAGAATACAAAGACGGTGTGGTAAAGCTGGATCAGTTTTCACCGCAGGATCCGCTGTTAATCGAATATTTAGCGGCGCTGGCACTCTACCGGAATAATAATGAGTATCCTGGTTCACCGGTACTGGCCGCTGACTTACTGCGCAGTAACGATGCTCTGCATGTGATGGAGCTGCACCCGGGTGAATTTGCTAATTTAAAAGGCGTGTTAAAGCGCCATAAAGGACAGGGGCAGGTTCACAGCCATTTTCGTGACGGCCTGGAGGGTCTTATTGCTTTATCGCCGCCTAAACCTAATCGCGGTGCGGTGCTAATTGATCCGCCATATGAATCGCTGAGTGAATATCAGGCGGTTATGGAAGCCGTAAAAGGGTGTTTAAATCGCTGGCCTCAGGCGCAAATTCTAATTTGGTATCCGCTGTTATCGGCCCGGGCTGGTAATAAACAGGGCCAGTCTGAAACCCTGTGCCAGGCATTGGCAGAGCTTAATCACAACGTGCTACAGGTAGAGTTGCTGGCCGAAGATAAAAACGCCGATACCGGGATGTACGGCTCCGGCGTGTGCTTTATTAACCCGGCCTGGCAAATCGACACCATTTTAACTAACAGTCTGACTGAACTTTGCCCCCGTTTAGGTACTCAGTGCCAGCACAACGTGGTATGGCTTAATCATATCGAGTCATGACCAGAAAAGGCATTCGCCACTTTTACATTCCTGAAGAGCAGTCGGTCTATCTGCTCTCGCATGCGGATGCCAAAAAACTCAAAGACTGGATAGCCCTGTGTATTGCCCAACTGGAAAGTCTGGGCTTTACCGATATCAGCCTGATTGGTAAAGGGGCCTATGGATTTGCCTTTGGCGGGCGCGATCAGGCTGGTGCAGAACTGGTCTTTAAATTTACCCGCATTACCCTGCCCGTGAGCATTCAGGACCGCCTCGAGGAAGAAGCGTTTATGCAGGGGCTGCTCAGGCATTCGCATATTCCGACAGTGAAAGAATTCTACCAACGGGGCAGGCAATCCATTTTGATGATGGAGCGGGCGCCGGGCATCGATCTGGAACAATACAGTTTACGCGAAGGGCCTGTCGGGCCGCGACTGATTGTAAAGATGGCCGTGCAACTGGGTAAAATCCTGCTGTATTTACGCCAGTTTGAACTGGACGGCGGTCACCGGCCTATCGTACATGGCGACATTAAACCTTCCAACCTGGTCTGGGATGAAGACAACGAACGCCTGAGTCTTATCGACTGGGGCTCCAGTGTGTATGCGCAACTGGATGAACACCTGCAACCGGTGCAAAATAACGTACTGGATTTAATCTCGGGAGATATTCAGCAAACCAATGCCCGCCTGGGAGATATCTACTTTATTGGCGATGCGCAGCTCAATGGCGAGCGCTCAAGCCCACGCTTCGACGAGCAGGGGCTGGCAGGTACCCTTTATGCACTGGCTTCCGGGCAGTCGGCTCGGTTTGCGCATCAGGTGATCCCGCCATCGTCGCTCGGATTACCGAAAATTTTGTCAGACATTCTTACCTTTATGCTTAGCGACAACCTCACAGAACAGCATAGTGGGGGTGACTACTTTTTGTCGCACCTGAAATTACTCGACAATCTGGTGTTCGCTAATGATACCGCCGAGCGCCACGAATCCTTGTTGCCGGTATGGGTAGCCAAACAGCGAAAGAACATCGAGTCGGTGGTCTACAGTTCCCGTAAGTCGTTTCTACGCCAGCAGAATGAGCTTAGCCAACAGCAAGCTGACGAGCTCAGTCAGTTGAGTTACTTAAATGATGCGCAGTTTGAGCGTTATTATAAAAACTACCTCGATGGCATGGGCGCGACCGAAAAAGGCTTTTTAGCGGCAATAAGCCGGCTGGCCCGTTATCCGGTGGTGGGAGGGCTGGTAATCCACTGGCAGCCTGAAGGCGTGTATATAGATTCGAGTCTGAACCTGCAGGATCCGAGTAAGGAGCAAGCGTTTAAACATGCGGTAAATACCGTGGTTACCCTGGCCCGGGCCATACATCGTCAGGGGGTATTCAAATGCTGCCTGTTTGATGCCAAAAACACCCTGCATATTGAGCGTGAGCAAATCGAATCGCCATTTGTGGCCGGGGCTGCTACCGTTATCCCCTATGAAAAATCCAATGTGTCACTGAGTACGTCTGAGAGCCGGGTGCATTCGTACTTTGAAGACGGTGATGATCCGGACGAGTTCCTCGCCTTACCAACAAAAATCATGCAAGCCATTAAAGCGCTTAATGCCATTCACCATACTGGTTGTATTATTTTCGAGGCGCTTGAGAAACACTTAAAGATTCATAGTTACTATCGTTTGCTTGATCATACGAAGGAAAATGAGTTTAATGCGTTACTGAAAGAAATCATTGATTCACTGCCACAACTAACAGGTGAAGGCACCTGTGGTTTTATGAAGTTACCTTACAAAGACACGCGTTTTTTTGAGCACCGGGCAAAATGTGCCGACAAGTTTTATCCTCGCAATCCCCGAACGCGGTAGTCAGTCTTTTTGGCAGTGAACGTATCTGTTTATCTATTGGGAGTTACTCTTGGAACAGCAAAACGAAGTTAAAGTTGCCTCTTTACTGGAATTAGAAACCCTGGAAAAGGGACTTTATCATGGCCAGAGCTGGGATCTGGGCTTTCGTGCCTTATTTGGTGGGCAGGTGTTAGGTCAGGCATTAAAGGCGGCCTGGGAAAGCGTGCCGGCAGGACGCGTTGCCCACTCTTTCCATAGCTACTTTTTATTACCCGGTGACGCAAAGCAGCCGGTAGTCTACGACGTTGAAATCGTCCGGGACGGCAAGAGCTTTTCGGCGCGGCGGGTCAAAGCCATCCAGAATGGCCGTAATATTTTCTACATGACGGCGTCCTTTCAGCAACCGGAAGAAGGAATGCAGCATCAGTACGCCGAAATGCCTGATGTACCCGCACCAGAAGAGGTTGAACCCGACATCAGAATGTACGAACGTAATTATGACAACATCGGGCGCAGAATGCGTGAAGCACTAAGCTATCATCGCCCCATAGATATTCGTACCGTGGATGCCGTACGTTCATTTACGTCTAAGAATGATAAGCCTGAACGTTATACCTGGCTGCGGGCAAATGAAGCACTGGGTGATTCGCAGGCCATGCATCAGGCGGTGTTAGCCTATGCCAGTGATTACCATTTTTTAAGCACGTCCTTGCAGCCTCACGGGGTGCAGATCACCGATCGAAACCTGGCGATTGCCACTATTGACCATGCCATGTGGTTTCATCGCCCCATCAATATGAATGAGTGGTTGTTGTACTCTATGGAAAGTCCCGCCAGCGGTGGTGCCAGAGGATTGGTTCGTGGTCAGTTGTTTAATCAGCAGGGTGAACTGGTGGCTTCAACCATGCAGGAAGGCCTGATGCGGATCACCGATTAACTTCGTCGCGCCAGACAGGATTCAGACCACTGGCAGTGATACCACTGCTGTAATCGATATTGCCCCATAAAAAATGCCCAGAACTTAAAAAGTTCCGGGCCTAGGGGAATGGCTCATTGCTGAGCCGTGCGCTAACTTTTACAAAGGGAGAAGTGAACAAATCTTCTTTGTAGATTTGTAATCATAGCTCAAAATCGCTCAATTTATAAACAATTTTTTTGTTTCGTCCCATTTTTAATCAATTATAGATACTAACCAGCAAGTTACGCCAGTCATTGCAGACATAATTGACAGCGAATGAACAAAATATAACCAGTTTGTACAATATTTATCCACAGGTTATGTGTATTAAATGGCGCCTATATACCTGACGGTATGAAAATGCGATTTTTCTATTCATAAGGTGAATATCGATAATCAGCCATTCAACCAAAACTACGATTGTGGTTTGGTATCTGAATTGCCAGAATAACGCCCACAGGTTTAATTTACTGAGCAGGTATCACCAATGAAATCATACAGCAGTCATATTCCCCCGCAACGTACGCTGATGGGACCGGGTCCTTCCGACGTCAGCCCCCGTGTGCTAAATGCCATGGCTCGCAGTACTGTGGGTCATCTGGATCCTGATTTTATCGGTTTAATGGATGAAACCAAAGAACTGCTACAGTATGCCTTTAAAACTGAAAACGCGTTAACCATGCCTGTCTCCGCACCCGGATCGGCGGGAATGGAAGCGGCGTTTGTTAACCTTATTGAGCCCGGTGACACCGTTATTGTTTGTATCAATGGTGTGTTTGGCATGCGCATGCGCGAAAATGTAGTGCGTAGCGGGGCAACAGCTGTCGTGGTAGAAGACGACTGGGGCAAACAAACGGATCTGAACAAACTCGAAGACGCGTTAAAAGCGCACCCGGAAGCTAAAGTGGTTGCTTTTGTGCACGCCGAAACCTCTACCGGGGTGCGTAATGATGCCGAGAAAATGTGTGCTCTGGCTCGTCAGTATGACTGCCTGACCATTGTTGATGCGGTAACTTCTCTGGGCGGCATTGAGCTGTGTGTTGATGACTGGCAAATCGATGCCATTTATTCCGGTTCGCAAAAATGTTTAAGCTGCGTGCCCGGGATTTCACCCGTATCATTCAGTGACAAAGCACTTGATGTCATAAAGCAACGTAAAACACCGGTGCAAAGCTGGTTTTTAGACATGAACCTGATTGTGGGGTATTGGGGACAGGGCGGAAAACGTGCTTACCATCACACAGCCCCGGTCAACAGCATTTATGCCTTGCATGAATCATTGGTAATGTTACATGAGGAAGGACTGGAGAATGCCTGGCAACGACATGCGAATTTGCATAATAAGCTGGTTGCCGGACTTGAGGATCTCGGCATTGAAATGGCCGTTGATAAAGCCTACCGTTTACCGCAATTAAATGTGGTACGTATCCCTGAAGGGATAGACGATGGCGCGGTACGTGGCCGTTTATTGAACGACTTCAATCTTGAAATTGGCGCCGGCTTAGGGGCGTTTGCCGGAAAAGTATGGCGTATCGGTCTGATGGGCGCAGCCTGCACCGACAAAAATGTTGATTTTTGTCTGGCAGCGTTAAAGACGGTTCTTAAATAACCTCGGTTTAGATAACGTCTGAAGTACGACTAAAAAATTCCTGAATATTAAGGCTGGCAAAATAAAAAATTGTTAATTGCCAGCCTTTAACGCTACTATCTCAAACTGTCGTGTCAGGTAACCCCGGGAAGGTGGGATCGACAGTGCCATTGTCCGCTTTCCTGTTATACCCTTTAACCTGTCCGCCCGTTGTTTACTCATTATTCAGGTTATTCTTCTATGCTGCATCGAATTTGGCTTATCTTTATTGTCAGCGCATTTCTGGCGACCTTATATCAGGCCCTGTGGGGTGAAAATCCCGTTGGTTTTCAGGATGTAATGAATGCGGTAAGCAGTATGGCTACCCTTAGCGTAGAAATTGCCATTGGCCTGATAGGCGTTCTGGCTTTCTGGCTCGGTATTTTTGAGGTGGCTGAAAAATCGGGGTTAATCAGAAAGTTTTCCCGTGTACTGGCACCATTTTTATGCCGCATTATGCCCGATATTCCCCGCGACCACCCGGCGCTGGGCAGTATTACTATGAATATGTCAGCCAATCTGCTGGGGCTTGATAACGCAGCAACCCCGTTTGGTATTAAAGCCATGCAGGATATGCAAACCCTGGCGCCGAAAAAAGATACTCTGACCAACAGCCAGATCCTGTTTCTGGTGCTTAATACCTCATCGGTAACCCTGTTTCCCATCGCGGTCTTCCTGTATCGCGGTGAACAGGGCGCAGCGCAGCCTACCGATGTATTTATTCCTATTTTACTGGCCACCAGTGCATCCACCCTGGCGGGCTTAATTGTAACCTGCCTGGTGCAGCGTATTAATCTGTTTAATCGTGTGGTGTTGCTGTATCTGGTTGGCGTATTTGGCTTACTGGCCGCGGTTATTCTATATTTTGCCCAACTGGCCGCCTCTGAACTGGCCAGCCAGTCAGCCATTGTAGCCAACAGCTTACTGTTTACTTTTGTGGTAGGCGTGCTGATTTCCGGCTGGCGGGTAGGTAATAATACCTACGAGCAGTTTGTCGATGGCGCCAAAAAAGGCTTTGAGGTGGCTGTCTCGCTGATTCCGTTTCTGCTGGCCATGCTGGTTGCTATTGGTATGCTGCGGGCCAGTGGCGTGATGGACATAATAGTGCAAATGATTGCCAGTGTGGCTGGCATGCTGGGATTTGATCCGCGTTTTGTCGATGCGTTACCTACTGCGTTGATGAAACCTCTCAGTGGCAGTGGTGCCAGGGCGCTGATGATTGAAACCATGCAACATCACGGTGCAGATTCCTTTGCCGGGCGTTTATCGTCTGTGATGCAGGGCTCTACCGAAACCACCTTTTATGTGCTGGCCGTTTATTTAGGCGCGGTGGGCATTAAGCATTCGCGCTATGCGGTGGCGTGTTGTCTGGCTGCCGACGTCGCCGGGATTGCTACGGCTATTGTCGTAAGTTACTGGTTCTTTGGTTAACAGTTCAGTTTAGGTTAAGAAACTGGCTGCCATACTGCGCGGGTCAACAAAACAGGAGTGGTTTTATGAATTGGAAAGTGATTGCCGCTGCGGCATTAGGCCTGGCGTTAAGTTTTCACACTCAGGCCGAACAAAGCACCTTACAGGTGTCTGGCCAGGGCATTGTGGCTGCTGCACCGGATGCCTATACCTTAACCATGGTAATAGAAGAACGCGGTGGAGTAGTGGGCAAACTCAACGAGCAGGCTAATGCAAAACTCAATGCAGTAGTGAGTTTTTTGTTATCTCAGGGCGTCGATGAACAGCATATTCAATCGATGTCGGTTAATTTGTCGCCGTGGTATGAACATACTCCCAATGGCAGAGAACATAAGGGGTTTGTGCTCAGTCGCCAGGTACGCGTAACCTCAAGTCAACTGCAAAACTACGATATTGTCCTCGATGGGGCCATGAAGCGCGGCATTAATCGTATCGATCAATTTGAGTTCATTAACTCTAACCCCGAAAAGGTTTATCGCGAGGCGCTGATTGCCGCAGTGGAAGACGCTAAAGCCCGTGCCAGTCTTATCGCTAAGCAAATGGGTGTTGCTGTCGGAGGCGTCATTTCGATTAGTGAGTCTATGTCTTATAACCAGCCGCCGGTTGGAGTAAGAATGCGCGTGCAACAGGAAGATGCCTTTAGTTTACCCGGTCAGACCGATACCTCGGCGGCGGTGAATGTCACATTCGCTATCGAGAATTAATTGGTCCGGGATTCACTGATTAACCTTTTTTGACGGAACTGCTACACTTCGCCGGTCTTAGCGTTTTATATTTGAGAGTTGTATTTTGAATAACCGTAGTCTTTATCCTCAATTACTTGAGCAAGCCAAAAGCCTGATCGCCGGCGAGCCCGATTTAATAGCTAACCTGGCCAATTTAAGTGCCCTGATTTATCACAATCTGGATGACGTAAACTGGGCCGGCTTTTACCTGTACAAAGACGAACAGCTCGTGCTCGGGCCATTTCAGGGACTGCCAGCCTGTATACGAATTCCTATGGGGAAGGGCGTGTGTGGCACGGCGGCACAAACCAACAGTATTCAGCGCATAGACGACGTCCATGCATTTCCCGGGCATATCGCCTGCGACGCGGCTTCTGAGTCTGAAATTGTGATTCCTGTGGTAGTCAATGGCGACCTGCTGGGCGTGCTGGATATCGATAGCCCGAAATTATCCCGCTTTAGTGCAGACGATGAAGCGGGTCTGGCGGAGATTGTTGATGCCCTGGTGGCTGAATTGTCATGAAGCACATGGTCGATATTCAGGTGGTACTGGCCACCTGGCAGGATATGGAAGATATCTTTGACGATCCGGATGAGGCCGCTGAACGCCTCAATACGGTATTACATATGGTCTATGATCGCGCTGAAGAAGACATCGAAACCGAGCGTTTAGAGAAAATATTGGCCCATACCTGGTCAATTTGGCATCAGGATGACAATTTATTGTACGTAAATGATGATGATTTGCTTGATTGGGTTGACCATCTCTTAGCAACTTGGGATGATGCAGACAATCTGGATTAACACTGACACACATTGACATTGATGGAATCATCACAGAAGTTTAGTAACAGCAAAGAGGTTATTGCCTTTCTTGCCGAGACATTTCCTAATTGTTTTACCTTAGAAGGTGAAGCAAAACCCCTTAAAATTGGCATTTTTCAAGATCTTGCCGAACGCCTCGAGGAAGAGGAGCGCGTTAGTAAAACGCTTCTGCGCTCGAGCCTGCGCCATTACACAAATAGCTGGCGCTATTTGTACAGTATCAAGAAAGGTAACTTTCGCGTTGATCTGGATGGTAATCAGGATGCGGCAATCGAAGAAGAGCACGAAGAACACGCCAAGAAGCAACTGGACGAAAGTAAGGCCAAAGCTGCTGAGAAGCGCAAACAGGCTGCACAGGCAAATCGTAAGAAAGATGCCCGTTCATCTGCGGCGAATAACGGCGACAAAGCGGGTAAATCTCCTGCCGGACGCTATAATAACGGAACTAAATCGAAAAATAGCAGACCAATAAAGACGCCCCCGGCCAAGTTGTCTGATGCCGATTTAACCGTTGGTACATCGGTAACGGTAAAATTAGGCAAAGCGCCGATGCATGCGGTCATTACCGAAGTAGCAAAAGATGGTGTGCATGTTCAACTTGATACGGGGATGGTAGTAAAGGTTAATCCGCAAACACTGCGTTTAGCACGTTCTAAGAGGTAGTAAAATGAAAGATATACTTCGCATTTCCGTTGCCAGTGCAATTCTTGCGTTAAGCGTAGGAGCCGGAGCGGTTACATCTGGCAATAGTGTCGAAGATCTGCCGATTCTCCAGCAAGAGCCGCAGCATTCCTCCGCTGCAAAGCGCATCAGTACCTTGTTCACCCGTGAACATTACAAACTGATTAAGCTGGATGATTCGTTATCTGAGAAAGTGTATGACCGCTTTCTTAAGTCTCTCGACGGAAATCGAAATATCTTTCTAGCGTCTGACATCGCTGAATTCAATAAGCATCGTGACGAATTTGACGAGGCCATCCTGCGCGGCAATCTGCAGGTAGCTTACGATATGTTCAACCGTAATCTTGAATCCCGAATTAATCGTTATGAGTATGCATTGACGCTGCTGGACGGTGAGTTCAATTTCGAGAAAGAAGGTGACAAATTTTATTACGATCGCGAAGAAGCCGCATGGCCAACCAATCAGTCTGAACTCGATGAGTTATGGCGTCAGCGGGTTAAGTACGACGCGCTGAACCTGAAACTGGCTGGTAAAGAGCAGGATAAAATTACAGAACTGCTTACCAAACGTTACGAGCGTGCGATTAAGCGACTTAAGCAAACGCAGAGTGAAGACGTCTTTCAAACGGTGATGAACTCGTTTGCTCGCAGCATCGAAGCCCACACCAGCTATTTGTCACCGCGAAATGCTGAGCGGTTCCAGATGGACATGAATTTGTCACTGGAAGGCATTGGCGCCGTATTACAAAGCGAAGATGACTTTACCGTTATCAAGAGCATTGTGCCTGGCGGACCAGCCGATAAGTCAAAGGCCATTAAGCCGGAAGACAAAATTATTGGCGTGGCTCAGGAAGACGAAGAGTTTGTTGATGTAATTGGCTGGCGTCTTGACGACGTAGTAGAGCTGATTAAAGGACCGAAAGGCAGTGAAGTACGTTTACAGGTGCAAAAAGGCGCAACTGAAAGTACCACCGTATCGGTCATTACGCTGATCCGAGACAAAATCAAACTGGAAGATCGCGCAGCCAAATCAGAAGTGTTTGTGCCTGAATCTGGTCCGCACATGGATGAAAAAGTTGGCGTAATCTCTATTCCGAGTTTCTACAACAATCTCCATGTTGATGTGTTAAAGGAAATTAACTCGCTGAAGTCAGAAGACGTTAAAGCCATTATTGTGGATTTGCGTGGTAACGGCGGCGGTTCACTTTCTGAAGCAACACTGGTATCCGGTCTCTTTATCGAGCAGGGGCCGGTAGTGCAAATCCGCTATGAAGGCGGCCGTATGAGCGTTAATCAGGATACAGACGGTAAAGTAGCCTATCAGGGCCCGCTGACCGTGCTGGTAGACCGCTACAGTGCCTCGGCTTCTGAAATCTTTGCCGCGGCAATGCAGGACTATAACCGCGCTTTAATCATTGGTGAGCAAACCTTTGGTAAGGGTACCGTGCAACAGCATAAAGGTCTGGGCCGTATTTACGACCTGTACGAAAACCCGCTGGGCAGCGTGCAGTACACCATCGCTAAGTTCTACCGTATAAATGGTGGCAGTACCCAGCATAAGGGTGTTGTACCGGATATCCCGTTCCCATCGCCAATAGATCCGGCAGAGTGGGGCGAGAGTCAGGAAGAGAACGCATTACCGTGGGATAGCATCAAGCGCGCCAATTACACCACCTTTGGGGATACCCAAAGTGCCCTGGATGTACTGGCCGCCAAGCACAATGCACGTATCATGCAGGATCCTGAATTTGGTTATATTCAGAAAGACATCGAAAAGTACAAAGAAAATAAAGACAAAGACTTTATTTCTCTGGTTGAGTCAGAACGCCTGGCTGAGAAAAAAGAAAATGAAGAACAAGCATTGTCCCGTGCTAATGAGCGACTCACCCGAATGGGTCTGCCAGTAGTAGAGGATCTTGAAGACCTGCCTGAAGAGCTTGAAGAGCTGGATCCGTACCTGACGGAAGCCGCCAACATTACGCTTGATATGGTAAACACGGGGAAATACGCACTAACCCGTAGCTAGTACTTCGCTTCATTAAAGGGCTGACCGCATTGTCAGCCCTTTTTTCATTGCATCAGACACACAAATCACAAATACTAACGACAGTATTAAAATATATATAAAACAATAATAAAGGGAACAACGTGTATGGCGGTTCGTGGTGAGTTTTCTTCTCGTATCGGATTTATACTGGCAGCTGCCGGCTCAGCAGTGGGGTTGGGCAATATCTGGGGCTTTCCAACTCAGGTAGCCAGTAATGGTGGTGCGGCATTTGTGTTGGTTTATTTGCTGCTGGCTTTTGCACTGGCGTATCCGGTACTAATGGCAGAGCTGGTTATTGGCCGCGCGCATCGCGCCAACATGGTCGATTCACTGGGGCAAATTACCCGCAATCCTTTAGGCCGCCTTACGGGTTTATGGGGCTGCGTAACGGTGTCTCTGATTCTCGCCTTTTACGCCATCGTTGGCGGCTGGATGATCGCTTTTTTTGCTGAATCGGCCAGTCGTCCGGTAGCCCCACAAGCGGTGGGTGACTGGTTAACCAGCTATTCACTCAGTACCAATCTTGTGTTTTGCGCGCTGTTTCTGAGCCTGACTTCATACATTGTGCTCGGCGGCGTAAAAGCAGGTATCGAGCGCTGGTCGGTCCGTTTAATGCCAACCCTGTTTATTCTGATGGGGGTGCTGATCGTTTATGTGAGTTTTCAGCCTGGCGCCAGCGAAGGCTGGGCAGCTTACCTGGTACCCGACTTTTCAGTTGTTCTTAACCCTGATTTGCTTATAGATGCCATGGGGCAGGCATTTTTCTCTATGTCGCTCGGTGTAGGTACCATGCTGGTATATGGCTCATACATGAGTAAAAAGGAAGACTTACCCACTATCGGCGCGGCCGTGGCTCTGGTGGATATCGGTGTAGCGATTATTGCCGGTATGCTGATTATTCCGGCCATGTACGTAGCACTGAATAATGGCGTGGAAATCTTCTCGTCGACCGGTGACTTAATTGCCGGTGACCAGCTAATCTTTACCGTGCTGCCGGCATTATTTAATACCATCGGCCCTATTGGCGTTGTGGTATCAACCGTATTCTTTGCTTTAATGGTAATTGCCGCGTTAACCAGCTCCATCTCAATGCTGGAAGTCCCAGTAGCTTATTTGTCGGAAAGCCGAAATCTTTCACGCCCGAAAGCGGTGCTGATTGTGTCACTGATTATCTTTGCGGCCAGTGCGCTGATTATCTTTAACTTCGCTACGCTGTTTGGATTCGTTATTGCCCTTACTACCAAATACAGTCAGCCGCTATTAGGCTTTGCGCTGTGTATTTTTGCCGGCTGGGTATGGAAGCGAAACGAAATTCTGGCAGAGCTAAAAGTCAGCGCACCGGATATGGAACAGCGTTTATTCTGGAAAATCTGGCCGTGGTACGTGAAATTTGTTTGTCCGCTGGTCATCTTACTGATGTTCTATCGTTCGGTTGCATAAGGAAATCATCATGACCCGAGACATTAAACAGCCAACGCTAATGGACGCGTTTATCCCGGTTATTTCACTTATTCTGATGCTGGGCACGGCGGTGTACTTATTCGCCGACAATTCTTCTTACGGACCCAACCAGGTGTCACTGCTTATCGGCACCGGCCTGGCGGCGATCATAGGTATGAAGAATGGTCATAAGTGGCATGACATTGAGAAAGGCATTATTCAGGGCATTTCGGTGTCACTGGGTGCCTGTCTTATTTTGCTGGTAGTGGGCGCGCTGATAGGCACGTGGATGCTGGCCGGTACCGTCCCCACATTGATTTATTATGGCCTCGAACTGCTAAATCCCAGTATGTTCTATGCCGCCACCTGTATTATTTGTGCGGTTGTAGCAATGAGTATTGGCAGCTCATGGACTACAGCGGCAACGGTGGGTGTTGCGCTGATGGGCGTATCTGCCGGTATGGATATGTCTGCGGCTATTACGGCCGGGGCGATTATCTCCGGTGCTTATTTCGGCGATAAGATTTCACCTTTATCCGAAACTACCAACCTGGCACCGGCCGTAGCCGGAACCGACCTGTTTGAGCATATTCGTTATATGCTATGGACCACCATTCCGAGTTTTGTGCTGGCGTTAATCCTGTTTGTGATCATCGGCCTGAGCGAGTCAGGCGTGCAATCTGCCGAGAAAATCCAGCAGATGCAGGTGCTACTGGATGATACCTTTAACATCAATATTTTCATGCTGGTCCCTTTGATCGTGCTGTTAACACTGGCGATACGCAAAATGCCGGCTTTCCCTGCCGTAGGTATTGGCGCGCTGCTGGGCGGTGTTTGGGCCCTGATTTTTCAGCCTGATGTTGTTCAAACCATGAAAGACAGCGCTGATTCGTTTTCTGTGGGGGCTTTGAAAGTGGTCTGGACGGCGTTATTTGACGGCGTTAGTTTTAATACCAGCGACGATAACCTGAACAGTCTGCTGAGCCGTGGTGGTATGTCTTCCATGCTTAATACCATCTGGTTAATTGTTTGTGCTATGTCATTTGGTGCGGTGCTGGAGCGGGTAGGGTTATTAACACGCGCTGTTGGTGCCATCCTGCATGGCGCTAAAACGGCCGGTGCTATGGTCAGCAGAACTATCCTGACCTGTATTGGTACTAACCTGATTACTTCCGATCAATATATGGCTATCGTGATGCCGGGTCGTATGTATAAAGATGAGTACGCCAAGCGCGGACTTGATCAGCTAAACTTATCCAGAAGTCTGGAAGATGGCGGTACCATTACGTCACCTCTTATCCCGTGGAACACCTGCGGTGCTTACATGCACGGTGTATTAATGGTGCATCCGTTTGAATATATTTTCTTTGCCTTCTTTAACTTAATCAGTCCGGTGATGGCAGTGATCTATGCTTATCTGGGAATTAAAATTCTCCGTCTTGATCCGCCTGAGTCTGTGACTGCAGCAAAATAAACATCTTGTTAGGAGATGAAATGACGCTAGTGGCTAAACGCCGCGAAGATTATCGCGCGCCTGAGTTTACAATTACTGATATTGCCCTCGATTTTACGCTGGATCCCACTGCAACCAGAGTGGTCAGCGAGACGAAGGTTACGCGACAAGGTGCGGCAGACGCCCCCCTTGAGCTCGACGGTGAACACATGCAACTGCTGGAAGTCGTGGTTGATGATCTGCCGTTTGGCGACTATCAGCAAACCGACACCGGTCTGGTACTGAATAATGTACCTGATGCCTTTACTCTGCGTATCGTTACCCAGGTCAACCCTTCAGAAAATAAAGCCCTGGAAGGACTGTATTTGTCTAACGGCGTATATTGCACTCAGTGTGAAGCTGAGGGTTTCCGCCGCATTACCTATTACCTGGACCGGCCCGATGTACTGGCGCGTTTTACCGTTAAAATTACCGGTGACAAAGCCAGTCTGCCAACCATGCTGGCAAACGGTAACCCCATTGAACAGGGCAGCAACGCCGACGGCAGCCATTGGATCCTTTGGCAGGACCCGTTTCCCAAGCCAAGCTATTTGTTTGCGCTGGTAGCAGGCAGCTTTGATCAGTTAACCGATACCTTTGTTACGCAAAGCGGTAAGTCGGTAGCACTGGAGTTATTCGTAGACCAGGGTAAACGCCAACGCGGTGAATTTGCTCTGGAGGCCTTAAAACGCTCCATGCGCTGGGATGAAGAAGTATTCGGACTCGAATATGACCTCGACATTTATATGATCGTCGCGGTGGATTTCTTCAATATGGGCGCTATGGAAAACAAAGGGCTGAATGTCTTTAACAGTAAATTTGTCCTGGCCGATCAGGCTTCTGCCACCGATGAAGACTTCTTTAACGTGGAGTCGGTGATTGCCCATGAGTATTTCCATAACTGGACCGGTAACCGGGTAACCTGCCGCGACTGGTTCCAGCTAAGCTTAAAAGAAGGCCTTACGGTTTTTCGGGATCAGCAGTTTAGTAGTGACATGAGCTCACCGCTCAGTAACCGTATCAAACAAGTACGGGAGATGCGTGAGCACCAGTTTGCAGAAGACGCCAGTGCCATGAGTCATCCCATTCGACCGGATGAGGTGATAGAAATGAATAATTTCTACACCGTGACGGTGTACGATAAAGGCGCTGAAGTCATTCGTATGATGCATACATTGCTTGGTGCCGACGGTTTCAGAGCAGGAATGGACGAGTATTTTCGCCGTCATGATGGCCAGGCCGTCACCTGTGATGATTTTGTATCTGCCATGCAGTCGGCCACCGATATTGATTTAACCCATTTTTCCCGCTGGTACAGTCAATCGGGCACGCCTCGTGTTGTGGTTAAACGCGATTACGATGCCGCCAGCGATAAACTGACTATAACGCTGACCCAGCAAAACCTGCCAACGGCTGACCAGACCGATAAACACGATCTCTATATTCCGCTGCAAATTGAGTTTCTGGCGGCCGATGGCCAGCACGTAGCGCCAGATAGCGGCATGTTCCGCGATAATCTGGTTATTCTGGATAAACCGGGAACTGAGTTAACCTTTACCGGTAAAGGGAGTGATATAACGCCGGTAGCGCTGGGTAACTTTTCCGCGCCGGTTAAACTGACTTCCGATCTAACACCGCTGGAATGGTTGCATACCTTCCGTTTTGCCAACGATGCATTTAGCCGTTGGGATGCCATTCAGCAATTGTATAACTGGTGCATTGAGCAATATTATCTGGGCAGCCCGCAACGGGTTGAAAAAGCCATTTGGCAAGGCCTGTATGAAGCGGTTGAAGCGAGCCAGGACAACCCTGAGATCCTCGGTGAGTGTTTGGTTGTGCCGAGTTTTGAAACGCTTTGCCAGAGCCGTGACAATATAGATGTTCACGCCTTAAATGAAGCCAGACAGGCATTTAGCCATGATTTGGCCGAGTTTATGTCTGATTTATTACTGGTTATTTATCAAACCAATCAGGCCGACTCTTACGCCTACGAGCCACAGCAGGTCAGTTCTCGCCGCTGTAAGAATGTGGTGCTCACGCTACTGGCTGAATTACCGCTGGCGGAAAGGTTGATCACGGAGCAGTTTTCAGGCTCCGATAATATGTCAGACACACTGGGGGCGCTGAAAGCCGCACAACAGTTCGATTTAGTGTTGTTTAATAACCTGATGAATGAGTTTGAACAACGCTGGCGCGACGATCCGCTGGTGCTGGATAAGTGGTTTGGTTTACATGCCACCTGCGATCGCAGTGATATTCTGGCGCAGCTGACTTTATTACGTCAGCATCCCCAGTTCAGCCAGCAAAACCCTAACCGGGTTCGCGCGGTGATTGGCAGCTTTGCCTTTTACAATACTTCAGGTTTCCATGCCGATGACGGCAGTGGATACCGGTTTCTGACCGACTACCTGTTAGAACTGGATAAAACCAATCCACAGGTTGCCTCCCGGTTAGTTACGCCATTAACCCAATGGCAACACTTTGCTGAAGCACGTCAGTCACTGATGCGACAGCAGTTGTCCCGCTTACTTGACGATGCGTCACTGAGTAAAGATCTTTACGAAAAAGTCAGTAAAGCGCTGGCCTACGGACATGATTCATAACACCGATAAAGTATATTTTTTTTCGGTAAATGAGCCATACTACCAGTGTCAGCTCCTTTACAGCGGTTCAATACCGGTTGTGGTATTGACCGCTGATTCCGGCGAGCGGGTACAGGTACCATCGGGCCGCATTCGCCAATTTATTGATAGTCGAGGGTTTTATGGCCGCTTCAGGCTTGTGGTAACTGCGCAAAATAAAATTAAATCTTTTGAGCGCGTTGCCTGAATTTGAACTATAACTATCAAGCGGTTAAGAACGTTCTTACCAGACTCTATTTTTGTAACAGATTAAAAACGCTGCTTTTTTTCAACTGGTACGATTAGTTCTTGCCATCTGTGTAAAATGATGTAATCATTTTGTTAAATAAACCGATGAGTTTGTCGTTTTATCAGCAGGTTACTGTTGAATCAGGAGTATAAAAATTATGATAACCAGGCTTAGCGCATTTAAGAAATCGCCTATCGCAGCTGGAATTTTTGCCTTTTTAGGTGCCGCCTCGCTACCAGCCGGTGCCGCTTCATGGGACTTTGGTGATGTATCCGTATCGCTGGATACTAACCTGACACTGGCTACCAGTATTCGTGTTGAAGACCGCGACTACAGTTTAATTGGTAACAGTAATCATCCTCAGTTTAACTGGTCGGGATATAACGCTGCGACCAATGTTATCTATCCCAGTGGCGATGTATGGGCGCTGGCTAATGGTGCCTACTCCAGTAATGGTGATCTGGGTAACCTGGCACACGATTCAGGCGAAGCATTCTCTACTCAAATTTCCGGTAACCACGAACTGGACATTCGCTATGGCGATATCGGCTTTTTCGCTCGTGGTTTCTGGTTTTATGATTTTGAACAAATGGACAACGACCGTCCATGGGACAATCCCATTACCGGTCAGAACACCGAGCTGTGTGACGATCCAAAAGCCAAAGAACTGCTTTGTACAGACGTGCGTTTGCTCGACGCGTTCTTCTATGGCGACTGGTGGATTGGCGATAACCCGCTAACGGTTCGGGTTGGTCAGCAGGTTGTCAGTTGGGGGGAAAGCACCTTCATTCAGCACGGTATCAATACCACTAACCCGGTAGACGTTACTCGTGCCCGCACACCGGGTGCAGAACTCAAAGAAGTCTTCATTCCGGTGGGAATGGTCTTTGCGCAACTGGGCCTTACCCAGAATGTTAGTGTCTCCGCTTATTATCAGTACGAATGGGAGCGCAGTTGGTTACCGGTTGCCGGTAGTTATTTTGCCACCAACGATTTTGCAGGCGAGGGCGGTCAGGCTAATAATGTTCAGTTAGGCTTTACCGGTAACCCGGATATCGATTTGGATTTCCTGTTGTCGTCATTAAACGGACTGGGTGATGCGCTGCGTGCCGGCGGCAATCCTGCGGCGATTAGTCAGGCCTACCTTGCCTATCCAACTAAGGTGGCTATTCGCGGTTACAGCGATGCGGCTCATGTGGATGCCGATGATCAGGGGCAGTACGGGTTACGGTTAACCTGGTTTGCCGAAGCGCTGAATGAAACTGAAATGAGTTTCTACCATATCAATTACCATAGTCAGCGTCCGTTAATTTCAGGGGAAACCTCGAACTTCACCAGCGCGGCGATTGCGGAAGATTTGGCCTACATTGCCAGCCATAACATTAATCGCGATAACATTACTGAGTTACAGGCGTTCACCGAAGCGAAGTTTTATTATCCCGAAGACATTAAACTGTATGGTTTTAGCTTCAATACCAATGTCGGTACCACGGCCCTTGCC
>NZ_CAJXQY010000027.1 GCF_913058315.1 uncultured Alteromonas sp.
TGACCACAGGGCATTGCTCACGCTCAGTCAGTGACACGATAAACGCATTAGCACCAGTGCTTCGGGGTTGGATAAGCTACTTCCGACTGACAAAAGTTAAAGGCGTGCTGGAAGAACTGGATGGTTGGATGCGACGAAAACTCCGCTGCCTGTTATGGCGACAGTGGAAACGCGTATACACCCGGGTCAGAAACTTAATGAAGGCAGGACTTGACGAGAATCGGGCATGGTGGTCAGCGACCAACGAACGAGGAGCATGGTGGAATGCGGGGGCCAGCCACATGAATCAAGCCTTCAGGAAAGGGTGGTTCGACAAGATGGGACTGGTATCACTGCTGGATTGTCACCGACAGTTCCAGTGTTAATATGAACCGCCGTGGTACGGAACCGTATGCCCGGTGGTGTGAGAGGACGGGAGTTGTAAAACTCCCTCCTACTCGATTGTTTTATGCCTGTCTGTAGTGAGGGGGATGACGGGCATAAGCTATTTACTCGTGCAGGTACCGGGCCTGACCAGGCCAGCGTAAAAGAACCGGTTTCCGGGACAGGTGAAAAGCCCGCCATTTTCAAGTAGTCTTTTTGCTAAAACAAGGAGTTAGTATGCCGTTATCGGGTATTTTTATTTAACCTGAAAAAGGCGCTGAGCGAGCGCAAAAAATGCGTTATACTGGCAAGCTTTACACATGACGACGAAGCGCTGCATGCGCTTATATTATTATAAAAGCGTAAACAGATTTTAGGAGACATCATGGCAACTCGAGGCGTTAACAAAGTCATTCTGGTCGGTAATTTAGGTAACGACCCGGAAGTACGTTACATGCCCAACGGCAACGCCGTTGCCAATCTAAGCCTGGCGACCAGTGAAAGCTGGAAAGATCAGCAAGGGCAGGTGCAGGAACGTACAGAGTGGCACCGTTTAACCATGTATCGCCGGTTAGCTGAAATTGCTGGTGAATACCTGAAAAAAGGGTCGCAAATTTACGTAGAAGGTAAACTGCAAACCCGTAAATGGCAGGACCAACAGGGTCAGGACCGTTATACTACCGAAATTATCGTTGATCAGATGCAAATGCTGGGCGGACGTGAAGGTGGTCAGGGTGGCCAGGGCGGTGGTTACCAGCAACGACCACAAGGTGGTCAGCAAGGCGGTGGCCATGGTGGCGGCAACCAGAATTACGGTGGCGGTAACCAGGGTGGTGGCAATCAGGGCGGCGGTTATCAACAGCCAGCTCAACAGCAGCGCCCACAAGGTGGCCAGAATCAACCAAAACCGCCAATGGCTGAACCCGATTTCGACTTTGATGACGATATCCCGTTCTAAATGGCAGTCTGAATAATTTAGAAACCTCGCGAAAGCGGGGTTTTTTTATGGAGATAAAAAAATGGGAAGCATAAAGCTTCCCCAAAAAACTCCGTATGCCTAAGAGGCAGCATACAGGGGCACATGTAGTGAAATGAAGTGAGTGGGCAGTTGCTGACCGGGTGCCATACCAACTGCCCTGGGCTGGGCTACGAAATACATTCTGCCTCGCCCGGAAAACCTGTCTACAGTGCAATATTTGTCTTATTTATATCACTAATACTGAGACGAATGGCAGCAGCAAATTGACAATGCGCTAATGAGTGAGGTTCATTAATCGATAACCGGCAAAGTCACTCCCGGTAGCGCAGCCTGTCAATCACGGCGCTAAAGGCCGGAGAGTGGTTATTACGGTTCGGGTAGTAAAGATGATAGCCGGGAAACGGCTGACACCAGTCTTCCATTACCCGAATTAACTTGCCTTGTGTGAGCGCGGAAGCGAACATATCTTCGGGTAAGAAGGCCAGGCCGAAGCCTTCCAGCGCCGCTTTGCAAATGAGCGCCGGATGATTAAAGATAACCTGCCCTTTGGATTTTACATTCACCTGACGCTTACCATTATCGAGCTCCCACTCGTATACCCGTCCGGCCGAAATCAGACGCAGGCTGATACATTTGTGTTCGGTGAGTTCTTCGGGGGAGGTGGGCGTTCCGTGTTGTGCCAGATAGCCGGGCGTTGCAACCATGGCCATCCGCATTGGCGGGCCAACCCGTACAGCAATCATGTCTTTTTCGACCGCTTCACCCAAGCGGACGCCCGCATCAAAACGGCTCGACACTATGTTGGTAAAACCGTTATCAACATTAATTTCCAGCTGAATATCCGGGTATTCTTCCAGTAATGGCGATAATTTGGGCCACACCAGGTTGAAAGCAGCATGATCGCTACAACTAATGCGCACCAGGCCAGCCGCCTTACTGGTGAGTTCAGAAAGCATTTCCAGTTCGGTATCTATATCCTCAAAGCGCGGAGCAATTCGTTGTAGAATGCGCTCACCGGCCTCTGTGGTTGACACGTTTCTGGTGGTGCGGGTCAGTAACCGGATGCCCAGACGTTCTTCGAGCGCACGCATGGAATGACTCACATGGCGATTCAACAGAAAGTTGAGGGCAAAAACGTGGTATGGGAAGAAAAAGTCAGCGACGAACAGTACGGTCAGTAAGGAGACTTTCAATGCGAACCCGATTTGGTAAATTTTATGCGGCAGCTACTACAGGCGCCGCACTATCGATTGCAGCGTTTGGTAGTCATGCAGGAGAAGCGTCAATGAACAGTAAGTATGTCGAGCGTGTAGCACCGCTGGTTGCTACCAATCAGAATCAATGGATGGAAAACGATTTGTGGCAACGCGAAGCGCTTTCTTCGCGGGATCGAAGTATTGTTACTCTGGCTGCACTGATTGCCCGCGGCCAGCTCGACGCGATGCCTGAAATCGTGGAAAAGGCGCTGGCCAGCGACGTTACGCCCGAAGAAATTGCCGAAATCATAAACCACCTGGCTTTCTATACCGGCTTTGCCAATGCCCGGGCTGCGATTGCTGCGATTGGTCCGGTTTACGAGGCCCACAACATTCAGGCTAAACAGCTGCCGTCGGACAAGCTGGAGTTGCTGTCTTATGACAAGGAAGCCGAACAACAGCGCCGGACTTTTGTGGATAAGACCTACGGCGAAGTCAGTCCGGGCACGGTTGCTTACACCACCGACGCTTTATTTATGGATCTTTGGCTGCGCCCGGGATTAGCGCCACGTGACAGAAGTCTCGCCACGGTCAGTGCACTGGTGGCTACCGGTCAGGTTGAACAGGTTAATTTCCACCTTAATAAGGCGATGGATAACGGACTGACTGAACCTGAAGCCGGTGAGGTGATCACTCAGATTGCGTTTTACTCTGGCTGGCCAAAAGCGTTTTCGGCGCTGCCGGTGTTTAAAGAGATCTTTGCCAAACGCAAAGAGTAGTCGCTTTAAACGATGTACCATAAGCCCGCCTGATGCGGGCTTTTTTGTTATGCATGACAGCGCGGCCTAAAATACATATAGTAAAATTCTGTTTGTGTTTGCTGTACAGGAAAGCGTATGGATTGTCCAAAGTGTCATGGTAATTTTGAGCATCTCAGTACACCGGCCGGTGTCATTGAACGCTGTTGTACCTGTCATGGTTTATGGTTTGACGTGATGGAACACCAGGAACTTAAGGATTTCGCCAAAGCGGTTGATACCGGTGACCGGGAAATGGGCGCTTTATACAGCGAAATAAGTGATATTTACTGCCCGGTGTGCCCTAACATTAAAATGCTCGAAATGACCGACAGCGGGCAACGTCACATTCATTTTGAAAGCTGCCCCCAATGCCATGGCCGTTTCTACGATGCCGGGGAGTACGTCGACTATGCCACGGTCTCACTCAGTGATTTTCTCAAGCGTTTCGGCTTACTAAAATAACCGCTAATGGCCGAGTAAAGCCTTCATGTGATGAGCGATAATCCACTCCTCATCCGTAGGGATCACCCTGACTTTCACACGTGATCCCGGCTTACTGATAAGGGATTCTCCGGCCTGGTTAGCCGTTTCATCAATACTGATGCCAAGCCAGCTCAGCGCTTCGCTTACACGCTGGCGAATCAAGGGCTGGTTTTCCCCCACGCCAGCCGTAAAGACCAGCGTATCCAGACCGTGTAATTCAGCGCAGAGGGAGCCCACTGCCCGCACTATATAATGGCAATAAAGAGCAATAGCCTCTGCAGCGGCAGGGGTTGTCATTTGGTCTACCAGCTGGCGCATGTCGTCGCTGATCCCCGAAGCGCCCAGCAACCCGGACTGTTTATACAGCATGGAGGTAACCTCTGCTGCACTCATGTTTAACTGCGTTTGACAGTGCAACACCAAACCGGGGTCTATAGTGCCACACCGTGTGGCCATCATCAGGCCATCGAGCGCGGTAAAGCCCATCGTCGAGCTTATGCTGCAGCCATCACGCATAGCGCAACCACTGGCACCGCTGCCAAGATGCAGTACGATTGCCCGACCGCCGCAGTGCTGCGCCTGTTGTGCCAGCTGACGGCTGATATATTCATAAGACAGACCGTGAAAGCCATAACGGCGAATGCCCTGTTGTTGCAGGCTGGCCGGAATGGCATAGCGGGTATGTAAGGCCGGCTGAGTCTGATGAAAAGCGGTGTCGAAACAGGCCACCTGAGTCAGCTTTGGGTGGAGCTCACGTAATACCTTTACGGCATGCAGATTGTGAGGCTGATGCAGGGGGGCGAGGTCGCACAGCTTGTCGAGTGATGCCAGGGCGGCGTCATCGATTAACAGCGGTTTGGTATGCTTGGTGCCGCCGTGGACAACCCGGTGGCCCACGGCAGTCACATAGCCGCCGTGGTGCAGCACTTCCTCAAGGGTTTCTGCGTAGTTGTCGGCGGTGAGCTCAAACACGCCCCGTTCTGCAACCTTGAGGTCCACAGCGTCAAACACCGCGTATTTTAAAGTGGAAGAGCCACTGTTTAATACCAGGTAGTGGGGCACATCAGCGGACGTACTCATAACGGCGCATCTCCCCGTTTGCGCTGATAAACCAGCGCCATGGCGCAGGATACCTTGCGGGTTAACGGGCCGCCGGCCCGACTGGTCAGAATAATCGGCGCGCGGGCGCCCAGAACAATGCCAGCACCTTCTATCCCGGACAGATAACGCATTTGTTTAAACAGCATGTTGCCCGACTCCAGATCCGGTGCAACCAGAATATCAGCATCACCGGCGACCTGCGATAAAATGCCCTTGGCTTGGGCCGCTTCGGCGGAAATGGCGTTATCCATCGCCAGAGGCCCGTCGAGTAGTCCGCCAACAATTTGACCCCGCTCAGCCATTTTGCACAGCGCGGTTGCATCAAGTGTCGAGGGAATTTTCTCTTCGACAGTCTCAACCGCCGACAGGATAGCGACCTTAGGTGTTTTGTTGGTCAGGGCGTACACCAGTTCTATGGCGTTTTGAATGATATCTTTCTTGGTGGCCAGGTTAGGGCGGATATTAATCGCTGCATCGGTCAGAAACAGCGATTTATGATAGCTGGGCGCATCGAGCGCAAAGATATGGCTCATAACCCGACCGGTTCTGAGCCCGTAATCCTTGTTGAGTACTTCGTGCATCATTTCATCGGTGTGCAGGTGGCCCTTCATCAGGGCTTCAGCCTTGCCGCTGCTAACCAGTTTAACTGCTGCTTCCGCGGCGGCGTGACTATGGGGCGTGTCGACCAGTTCAAAGCCGGAGATATCAAGTTTATTGTCCTGCGCTACCTGTTCGATACGCGCCTTCGGGCCCACCAGTATGGGGGTAATCAGATTGTCTGCTGCGGCTTCCAGGGCACCGGCCAGTGAATTCAGGTCAACCGGGTGAATCACACAGGTCTTAAGCGGCGACATGCCTTTTGCCATGTCCATAAATTGCTGATAGCGGTCACTGCTTTGCTCTTTAAGCTCCACTGCCGGCAATACCGCTCTGGGCCGGTCTATTTGTTCGGTAGGGGCTTTCACCAGGGCCTGGCCGTCGATAACCACCTCACCTTCCTGGTTAGTGCAGGCACAATCTAGCAGAATTTGATGATGCTCGCGTTTTTCTACCACCGTGACCGTAACGGTTAGATTATCGCCCAGCGACACCGGACGGCGGAACGTGAAATCCTGCTTCAGGTAAATCGTGCCCGGACCGGGTAACTGGGTACCCAGCACGGTTGAAATCAAAGCGCCTCCCCACATCCCATGAGCGATAATATGATGAAACTGAGAACTGTTGGCATATTCTTCATCAACGTGGGCGGGGTTCACGTCGCCTGACATGATTGCAAACAGCTGTATATCTTTACGGGTCAGCGTACGGGAAAGCGAGGCTTTATCGCCCACCGCAATGCTGTCGTAGGGTTTATTACGTATCATTTCCATATTGATTCTCCGGCCAGAGGCGCCACATGTTGAAAGCTGTAACTCGCTTTGTAATATTACATGGTTACACTACAAGTAGATGAATAAATGTGCATTGATACCCATCAAGATCAAGCTTTTTAAGTGCCGGCACTGGTATGCTGAACAAAACCGTCAGGGAGACTTGTTATGATAAATCATGAAAGTAATGTTATTGAATACACATACACCGATCAGCACGCGGTCCCCGATGATGTTAGCGAGCCACTAAAGCCCGATTACGCTATTAACCAGGTACTGGCCCAATTTACCGGCGGTATTGACCCGGTAGCATATTCACTGGCTTTTACAGACTGGTTCATTCACTTATTGTTATCTCTTGGCAAGCAACAGGCGCTGTTGGATTTAACGCTCACCAATGCCAGCACGCTGAATAAGAATCTTGAAGAGGCCGCTTCCGATAACCGTTTGTCCGGGCCTGAGTGGCAACCCTGGCCATATGCCCTGTACCGACAAAACTACCTCGCCATGCGTCAATGGTGGCAACTGGCTACCCGCGACGTACAGGGCGTTGAAAAACACCATACTGACATGGTCAATTTTTCTGTGCGGCAGTGGCTGGAGGCGTTATCGCCGGCAAACTATCTGCTGACTAACCCGAAAGTGATCCACAAAACGCTGGAGTCTGCCGGGGCAAACCTGGTGAAAGGGGCCGATAATTTTATTGAAGATCTTCACGAACAGTATTTTAAGGAGTCTGACGGGCACCACCGGGAAACCTATCGGGTGGGTGAGAATATAGCCATCACACCCGGTCAGGTAGTTTTTAAGAATAGCCTGCTGGAGCTTATTCAATACAACCCGGCAACAGACAGCGTCTGCGCCGAACCGGTACTGATAGTGCCGGCCTGGATAATGAAGTATTACATTCTTGATTTATCTGAACATAACTCGCTGGTTCGCTATCTGGTGAACCAGGGGCATACGGTGTTTATGATTTCCTGGAAAAACCCGCAACATGAGGATCATAACGTTAGTCTGATTGATTACCTGAAGCATGGCCTGGGGGAAGCTATCGATGCGGTGCAGCAACGGGTGCCCGGCGAGCAAATCAACGGTGTGGGTTATTGTTTGGGCGGGACTTTGCTGACCATGGCGGCAGCCTGGCTGGCACGGGAGAAACGTAATCCTTTTTGTGCATTAACACTACTGGCTGCGCAAACCGACTTCAGCGATGCCGGCGACCTCAGGTTATTTATTGATGAAAGCCAGCTATCTATGCTTGAGGCCGTGATGGCCAAAAATGGCTTTTTACCCAAAGAAAGTATGGCCGGTACTTTTACCATGCTGCGGGCAAACTATTTGCTTTGGGCCCGCTGGGTAAAAGAGTATCTGATGGGGGAACGCCAGCATCCCAACGACCTGCTGACCTGGAACAAAGACGCGACCCGCATGCCTGCGCGCATGCACGCCGAATATTTACGCCAGTGTTATCTGCATAACTCTCTGGCGAGTGGGCAGTTTATGGTCGACGACAGACCGATTGCGCTGGCCGATATTCAGGTACCGCTGTTTGTGGTGGGCACTGCCAAAGATCATGTCGCGCCATGGCAGTCGGTGTATAAAATCAACCTGCTGATTGATAAAGATATTACTTTTTTACTGACTAATGGTGGCCACAATGCCGGTATTATCAGTGAACCAGGTCACCCGCACCGGGTTTATCAAATGTCTACCCGCAAGGAAGATGGTAGCTATCTGCCACCTCAGGCCTGGCTTGACGATGTGCCATTACAGGAAGGTTCATGGTGGCCAGAGTGGCAACAATGGCTGGCTGCACAGTCCAGCCGTCAGGTCGACGCCAGATCTGTGGAAGCAGTAAAACCGCTGCCTGAAGCTCCCGGTGATTACGTCCGTGCTTTATAGTCTGGCACACTTAATCCGGCAGATTGGTGCGCACCAGACGAAGGTAAACTGCCCGTTGCTTTTCTTTAATGGAATAGCTGGCATTGAAGAAAGCAACGGTCCAGACCCGTTCCGCATCATTCAGGCTGGGTGTTGATGTCCAAAAACTATCCTGAGGTGTTGCCGGGAAAAATGTGCTGTTAACGGAAGGTCTGACACAGTTGCGTTCGGTCAGGGAGGCCAGCTCCTTGACATTTGGCATGCGCCAGCCCTCCAGTAACTCGGCGTCGTACTCGCGGGCATAAAGCAACGCCTGTTGCCAGGTAAGCTGTTCAGCATCGCCGGTGCAGGTATCATTGCTCCAGGTTTGTCCTAATGCGCAACGTTGCCAGATTAACCCAGTGGGTATGTGCAGTATCGTATCGGCGGTGACCGCGCTGAAAACGTCATCCGGTGTTGTCTCTACCGCATTGGTAAGGCATTCCCGGGCACTGACCTGGGCCATGGCCATGAGGCTAAAGCATACTGTTATTAAGCGTTTCATTATTATCGTCCCGCTCTGACCAGTCGGATACTGACCGCATCTGACTTATTGAGAAAATTATCCACACCACTGATAAAGTCGATTGCCCAGGCGTTCTGCGCGGCATCATTGCTAACGCCATCAGCGCTTGGCTGGGCGGTCCAGTACCAGAGCGTAGCGGCGCTGTCGGCGCCGGTGTTGGGGAAATACCGGGTATCAATGCGCGGCAGGGCCGTGCGGCCAAAATGGACCAGCGACATTAATTCCTGATGATTCGGCAGGCGCCAGTCATAAAAACCACATAATCCGGCACTGTTAACCGCCTCAATGTAAGCGCTGGTATTACAATTCGCCAGGGTACAACTGGTACCGGTTCCATTGAGGTTTCCGGCGGCACCGCCGTTATTTTCTTCGGCATACCAGCTAAAACGGTGATCCAGATCGCGCAGACCAGCATCTGTGGTTTTGACTTCCCACACCAGGCCGGTCACGTTATCCCGCACGCAGCTGAACTGTGATGCATCCACATCTTCTTCGTCACCATTGGCATTGAGCTTGGTAAAGTCGAAACCATTTTCGCCGCGGCCGGCCTTTTCAAGCACGTTATTGTCGGCCAGGGCATCCGCTCCGCGCTGACCGTCCTGACCGGGAAATGCATTTTGCTGCGTGGCAGACAAAGTGGTATTGGTGGCTTGCTGAGTCATGCCGGTATCGTTAAGGACCCGAACCGGGAAGGGGCGAACCAGCACCCGCAGGTGATCGGTCACTTCATTGCCAAAGGTGTCTTCACCGGTAAGGTAAAAATCCAGTGTTGTTGGGCTGTTTACCAGTGGCGCAACTGCGTAGGTGTCGGCGTTGTTCGGATTAACGATCTGCGGCGCTGCGTCACCGCTGTAAGTCCACAGAGTGGCAATGGGTAAGGCCGTCGGTACTGTGCTGGTGGCAGTGCCTGCAAGCACGATTCGTTCACCGCCAAACAACGCCTGGTCAATACCGGCGTTGACTTCCGGTGGTGTGTCAGCGGCTGATAATACGGTGATGGAGTGGCTCGTGGTATCCTCAGCCCCCTCATCATCCACTACCGTCAGGGAAAACGTTAATGTTTGCTGTGCGTCTGAGACTGGCGTATCGATCACCAGGGTTGACTGGTCGGTTTCAATCCCGGTTAGCACGTCTTCCCCAGCGGTTTGTAGCCAGGTCCAGGCACTAATTTCCTCACTGCTTGTGCTATCGCTATCGGTACTGTTACGACCATCAAAAGTCAGTGACACGCCGGCAGGATAGGTGCCAACCGGCAGATCAGCCCAGCTGTCAACGGTAACAATCGCTGTGGGAGGCAGGTTTTCCGGTTTGACAGTTAAGGTGAAGCTGTCATTCGCTGCCTGGCCCGCAGTGTCGGTAGCGCTAACTGTTACCACATATTGTGTATCGGCGGTCACTGCCGGGGTGGTAAGACTGGCTGTAGCGAGACTGGTATCATCATGAGTGATGGTCAGTTCTGGCGTTGACGACCAGCTGTAAACGACTGCGCCGGTAGGGAAAGATACCTGGGCTGATAAGCTGACATCGGTCTGTTCTGCCACGGAACGGTCACGTCCTGCATTTACGGCAAAACTCTCGTCTGTATCATCCTTACTCAGCCCACCCCCGCATGCACTCAGCAACAGGACTGTCGCCAGCAGGGCGACCTCTGTCAGTAAACGACGGATACGGCAGGGAAGCAGACTATTTCCTTTCATCAGACGATATCACTCTTTATGGCACAACACTGTTGGGGTTATCGGCCGCCCCCCTCCAATTATTGAATATTTTGTGTGATTTTACGCTGTACAACAGCGGGAACACCGAAGGCTACGGCATTGGCGGGAATACTGCTGGTTACCACGCTGTTGGCACCAATGACCGCGTTGTCACCAATAGTGACTCCCGCACACACAATACTGTTAGCGCCAATCCATACACGGTGGCCAATCACAACAGGCAGGCCGGATTCCTCAGCCGGATAGTTTTCCGGGGCCAGACAGGTTCTGCCCACAGCGCTTGAGATAATACAGTTTGGGCCGATAAGTACCTGATTGCCTATTTTTATCTGACAAACATCGAGCAAAGTGGCGTTATGGTTAATAAAACTGCCTTTGCCAAGGGTGCAATGCAGGCCGTATTCGATACGAAAGGTTGACTCAACCTGCACGGAGGCCGGGCAATTGAGTTGTGCTGTCAGCATGGTTTGCCTTTGCTGAGTATCGGCAAGCTGATTGAACTGCTGGCACCATTGCCGGGCCATCAGCCTCGCCTGTGTAAACGGCGCAGCAGCCGGAGGGTAGCGTGCACCGCTGAGCATATTGCTCAGAGTATTGCCGGGTGCGCTATTATCTGCTTTATGGGTCAAAAATACGCCTTGATGTCAGAGAGTTAAGTTGGAATTATAGGGGGTAGCGGTCATTTGGTACATTGTTCTACAAAAGTGTGGTACCCGACACTGGTACTTTGAGCTAAACTCTGTTGTAATTTAGCTAATAATTATACGAAGTTATAAAAATATATGCGCATTGGTTGGCGTTCTTTCCTTAAACAAAAATTCCAAAAAAAATCTGGTTATCACGCAATCGGTATTGCAGTGTCACTGGATTCGGTAACCTTTTGCGCGCTCAAAAAGCAAAACGGCGAAATTACCCTGGCATTTGAGGAAACGGTCAGCTTTTCTCATTGGGGTGTCCACCTCTCCAAATGGGTCGATAAACACGGCCTGACCGGCACGCCGGCTTATGTTGCGTTTTCGATTCACTGGTATCAGATTTTACAGATTGACCGGCCTTCGGTTGAGGCTGATGAAATAACGGCTGCGTTATCCTGGTCGGTAAAAGAATTAACCGGCAGCGATAAAGACATGGCTATCGATTACACTGATTTACCGGTCCCGTTGGCGGGCAATGCCAGAATCAATGTGTTCGCTTTACCCAAGGAAGATGTAGAAACCGTCAGCGAGGCAGTGTTTAACGCCGGTCTGATTTTACAATCCATCACGGTTGAAGAACTTGCCAGCTGCGAACTGGTGCCGGTACAACCCGAACCGATTCTGACGGTGGTGCAGGAAGCTGGCGAAGAAATTTGCCTGAATATTATTAAAGACGGCCAGCTATATTTTAGTCGTCGTCTCAAAGGCTTTGAAAATCTTGGCAGTTTCTCCGAGGACGAGCTTAAAATGGGGATCGGCGAGTCGTTAAGCGTGCAGATTCAGCGCTCAATGGATTTCTATGAAAGTCAGTTGCGTCAGGCGCCGGTCCGGCAAATTATGATGCGACTCGATACGCCTCACCGTGATGCGCTGGCCAGCCAGATAGAGCAGGTCGTCAGTGCCAGTGTCAGCGACCTCATCCCCGCTGTGACGCCGGCCGAGCCGGGAATGTCGGTTACACGGGTTAATTACACCAGTTTAGGCGCTGCAATGGGGACTTCCTCTGAGCCGTCGACAAAAACTGAGGCGGCGGCATGAAGAACAGAATTAACTTCTACTCAGGCGAGTTCGCGCCGCGCCTCGACTTGCTCTCGTTAACCAGCGTGTTGCTGGCATGGGGGGCAACCCTTACAGTGTTGTTATTAGTGTGGGCAGGCGTGGCCTGGTATGGCGCAACCAAGCGAACTGAACTGGCGGCCATACAGGATCAGCAGCAGCAATTGTCGGTTAACGTTAATAATTTAAAAACTACGCTGGAGCAGCGGAAGCCCGATGCAGGTCTGACCCGCACGCTGGAACAGCGTCAGCAGGAACTGGCAAATCGTGAATTACTGGTTCGAGAATTAAGCCAAAGAGAACAGATAAAACAGCAGGGCTTTGCCGGCATGCTGGACAGCCTGGCTCAGAAAGACAGTCAGGATATCTGGCTTGATACCATTGAAGTCAGCGAGCATATGATGCTGTTACAAGGTCAGCTTAGCACTCCCCAGGCGATGCCTAAATGGCTCCAGCGTCTGGGGCAAACCACCTCGTTTTCTGGCCGCACTTTCGACTCTACCCGTTTGTACCGGGAAGATGAACAATTGCGCTTTGAATTAAATATGGCGCGGGTGCCCGAAACTATGCAGCAAGGTGGTCAGCGGTGACTTTTGACCAGTACGAAGAAAAATTTGCGGCGCTGAGTCAGCGCGAAAAAGTCTTAATATTTGCCTCGGGAATGGTGGTGATTCTGGCTGTTCTGATTTTCTTACTGATAGAGCCAGACATCAAGGACAACGGCAAAACCAACAGCAGTATAGAGATTGCCAACAACGAAGTAACTACCCTAAAAGAACTCAGTGTAGTTTACGAACAAGCCCTCGCCGAGGATCCGAACGCCAGCCTGAAGCAGCAAATAGCTCAGGTAGACAAGCGCATGGTGCGTTTGCAGGAAAGCTTTGCCGCGCAACTGGCTGATTTGATTCTGCCTCGCCAGATGCCAGCGCTCATCGAACAGGTGTTTTCAAAGGCGGATGGATTAAAGCTAATCGAAATGGCATCTATCAGTCCGGAAAATATCTTTGCTGATAATCCGGCCATGCAAGACGTGCCTCTGTATCAACATGGTGTCACCCTGACCTTTGAGGGGCGCTATTTTGCGGTACGGGATTTCCTGGCCCGCCTGGAGCAGCTGTCGAATAAACTTTACTGGCGGTCTATGGCTTATCAGGTAACCGAATACCCCACCGCTGAGGTCACCCTGGAGGTTTATACTCTGAGTACTGAGAAGGCGTTTATAGGTGTTGAATAAAATCTACCAATTACTGCTGATCTCCATGCTGATGGGCGTAGCCAATGCACAGGTACTTGAGGATCCCACGCGCCCGGCGCGAACAGTAACCCGGTCCAGCGCGGCTGTCGCGGCGGCTGCCGTAGACCTGCAACTTGAGGCGGTGTTACAACTTGGCGCCAGCCGGACTGCGGTAATTAATGGCAAGGCAGTAAAAGCCGGTCAGACTATACAGGGTGCAGTGGTAAAACAAATCAATCCACGCAGTGTGGTCATAGCGCATGACGACAACGGGGTTTGGAAAACAATGACTTTATGGGTCAGCCAACGGGGCAACGTGAAAACCAATGCAGCAGAGAATTATTAAAATGGGTAGCATGAATAAACGTTTGATATACATCGCTCTGGCTATGGCACTGGCGGGCTGTCAGTCGTCACCTGAAAAATCCGTGGTGGAACAATCGCTGAAGCAGCAACTGGCTGAGCAAATTGCCCACGAACAAGCCGCCCAAAAAAATAAAAAAGCTGCCCCTGACTCCCTACAGGACGTGCCGGACAGCGTGAGCAATTTATTGGGTGATGTGGAAGCAAGCGGCGAACGTCCGTCATTATTCGGCCCCGAAAAGTACGATATTGAAGCCGATGGTGTCAGCGTGAAAGCGTTTTTTACCGGGCTGGTGGCCGATACCCCGTACAGTGTGGCAATTCATCCGGACGTTAGTGGCGAGATTTCTCTGAGTTTAAAACAGGTCTCCATGGAACAGGTGATGGAACTGTTGGGCGATCTGTATGGGTTTGACATCAGCCGTAAAAGTAACGTATTTCGCGTATTGCCAGCAGGCATGCGAACTGAAACACTGTCGGTCAATTACCTGTTAATGAAGCGGGACGGCTCCACTCAAACCAGTATCATCTCAGGCGGTGTGTCCCAGGCAGATAATAACGGCAGCGGTAATTCCAATAGTAACTTCAATAACTTCAGTGGCAACTCTGCCAATAGTAACAATCTGGGTAACCAGTTTGGTAACAACGTTAACGGCACGTCTATTTCGACCCGCACTGAAACCGATTTCTGGACCGATCTTAAAGCGTCCCTGGAGTCGATGATTGGCACTGAAGGCGGCCGTGCAGTATTTGTTACGCCCCAGGCCGGTTTGGTCACCATTCGCGCAATGCCCGATGAAATCCGCGACATTAAGCGTTTCCTGAAAACTTCAGAAGCCAGCCTGCAACGTCAGGTGATACTCGAAGCCCGAATTCTCGAAGTGGCGCTGGACGATGGCTATCAACAGGGGATCAATTGGTCTGAAGTTGTGGCGAATGTCGGCAGTACCGGTTTTACGTTCAGCAATACCGCCGCCAGTATAGGCAACGAAATTTCAGCCTCGCTGGGCGCTGTAACCAGCTTATCGTTTCTGAATCAGGATTTTTCCGGGGTGATTTCCTTACTCTCTACCCAGGGTAACGTACAGGTACTTTCCAGCCCCAGAGTAACGGCTATTAATAACCAGAAAGCGGTAATAAAAGTGGGCGACGACGAGTACTTCGTTACCGATGTTTCCAGTCAGAATACCATTACCTCTACCACCACGTCGGTGGTGCCGAATATTGAACTCACACCGTTTTTCTCCGGTATAGCGTTGGATGTAACACCACAAATCGACGAAAACGGGTCGGTGCTGTTGCACGTTCACCCGTCGGTTATTGAAACCCAGGAACAGGAAAAAGTGGTTAGCCTGAATCAGGAGCAAATTGTTTTGCCACTGGCGCAGAGCACTATCCGCGAGTCGGATACCATTATCAAAGCCGCGTCGGGAGAAATTGTTGTGATTGGCGGTCTGATGCAAACCAGCCTGACCGACTCGGAATCGAAAACCCCTTTACTGGGCGACATTCCGCTGCTTGGCGAGCTGTTTACCAATAAGAGCCAGCGTGAAACCAAGAAAGAGTTAATTATTCTGTTGAAGCCCACGGTGATCGGTTCCGGTACCTGGGCAGAGCAAATTGAATTAAGCCGTGAAAAAATGGCCGACTGGTTGTACGTAGAATAATCATGTACTTGTATCACTTTGGTATCCGAGAACTGCCATTTACGCTAACCCCGAATACCAGCTATTTCTTCGGTTTGCCCAGTCATAATGAGGCTATGCAGGTGCTGCTTACGGCACTGAAAACCGGCGAGGGCTTTATTAAGGTAACCGGCGAAGTCGGCACCGGTAAAACGCTGATATGTCGCAAGTTGCTCAATGAGTTACCGGACTATTTTGTTGCAGCCTATGTGCCAAACCCTATGTTGTCGCCCACGGAATTGCGCCGTGCAGTAGCCAATGAACTCGGTGTCGAACTCGGCATTGACTGCGACCAGCAGGAGTTTACGCAAAAGATTCAGGAACGATTGATTGCTATTCATCAGCAACAAAAAAGTGCGGTGCTGATTATTGATGAAGCGCAGGCGTTGCCCACTGAGAGCATTGAAGCACTGCGGTTAATGACCAACCTTGAAACGGAGTCGCGTAAATTACTCCAGGTGGTGTTATTTGGTCAGCCTGAACTGGATGAAAAGCTGGCGCTACCGGAGCTACGGCAGTTACGGCAGCGGATCACCTTTAGTTATGGTCTGACACTGATGGACCCGGACCAGGTGTATCAGTATGTCAGGCACCGGGTCAATGTGGCGGGTTACCATGGCACGGATTTGTTCAACCGACCATGCTGTGAGTTACTTTACCGGGCCAGTTCCGGTACCCCCAGAGTGGTGAATGTACTGGCTCATAAAGCGCTGATGCTGGCTTATGGGGAAGGGAAATCCGCGGTTGAACCTGAGCATATTGCCGCCGCTTCAGCAGATACCGAAGCGGCTCGAACGGTTAGCAGTAAGTGGTGGCAGAGCCCACAGAATAAAGGGCTGTTGTTGGTAGCCGCGGTGATAGTGATTGCGATGATTGCAGGAATTTGGAAAATGAGGGCGGCACTGTGAGTGTAGTCAATAAGATGCTGAAAGACTTAGAAGACCGGGATGCCAGTCAGGCTACGCCGGCTAACTATCAGCCGCCTGCGAAGAAGTCGACGTCCATGTTACGCATTAGCCTTATTTTATTGGTAGGCATAGTGGCCGTCAGCGCTGTGTATTTCTGGCCGCCGGCAACACAAAACGCCGTGCCGCAGAGTCCATCGGTAGGGCCGATTAATCAAGTTGTTCCGGAAGCCGTAGCGGCGCAGGCGGTGGTACCTGAAGAGCCCGCATCAGAAGCGCCGGTGCAGGCTAACACCGCGCCAGCGAATAAGCCTCTGAATCCCGCGGGCTCGATGGACGTCTCTGAAGAGCCCGTTGTACAGGCAGTTGCTGAGGCAACGGTAATGGCTAAGCCTCAGCCCAACGAACTACAAGGGGGGGGCGACAATGGCGCAATAGATAGTCTGAGCAACAGTACGGAGTCCTCCCTAACAGCGCCTGCCAGGCGCGAAAAATTGCCTGCTGAGCCGATAATAAAACCCAGCTCAGCGAATCCCGAAGAGGCCCTTAAAGCGCAGATTCGCCAGGCGTTGGCGCAAAACGATACTCCCAGGGCGGTCCAGCTGTTACGTACGCTTATTCGTCAGCAGCCAGATAACATCGCCGCCCGTAAACGTCTGGCCGCCCTGTACTTCAGTGCCGGGCGAACAACTGACGCTCAGCAGTTATTGCAAAAAACCGTTGCTGATATGCCAACCGACAGCAGCGTACGTTTAATGTACGCCCGCTTGCTGGTGCAGCAAAATGAAACCAAACTGGCTTATTACACCCTGCAGGATGTGAGCGACTATGCGCAGCCTTCCATTGAGCTGTTAGGGTACCGGGCATCCCTGGCACAAAAATTATCCCTGCTGGACGATGCCCTGCAAGATTACGCTCAACTGGTTCAGCTCGATAGTCAGACGGCCAAATGGTGGCTTGGACAAGCCGTGGTAGCCGATAAGCAAGGCTATACTGCGCTGGCGCTTAACAGTTATCGCGAGGCGCTGTCATTGCGACAGCTTGAAGACGGCATTGAGCAATTCATTCGCCAGCGTTTAACTAATCTGACAGGAGTTTCATCATGAGTGGGGTGAAGGTCAGACTGGGTGACCTGCTGGTACAGCAGGGCCTGATAGATGAGCCGCAATTAATGTCGGCGCTGGCCGAACAGCGTCAGACCGGGCGCAAACTTGGCGCCACCCTAATTGCCATGGAGCTGGTGACTGAAAAACAATTGCTGGAACTGCTCTCTACTCACTTGAATGTGCCGCTGATCGACATTGACCATTTCAATGTAAACCCTGCCGCCGTAAAACTGCTGCCTGAAGTCCAGGCCCGGCGTTACCGGGCTTTAGTGCTGGAAGACCGGGGCGATAAGTTGCTGGTGGGAATGAGCGATCCTGCCGATTTGACGGCCGTGGATAACCTCAGTGAAATTCTGCCTAAGCCTGTTGAAGTGGCGGTGGTCAGTGAGCAACAGTTGTTTGGTGCCTACGACAGCTTTTACCGGCGAACTGACGAAATTGCCTCCTTTGCACAGCAGCTGGCCAACGAGTACCGCGATGAGCAGGAATTTGAGCTCACCGCCGGACTTGATGATGAACAGGATACGGCAGTTGCCCGCTTGCTGCAGTCTATCTTTGAAGACGCGGTACAGGCCAAGGCATCGGATATTCATATTGAGCCGGACGAACAACAGTTACGGATCCGGCAGCGGGTAGACGGCGTATTACAGGAAACCGTGATCCCGGAAAACAATATTGCGGCGGCACTGGTACTGCGCCTCAAGCTGATGGCTGGTCTGGATATTTCAGAGAAACGATTGCCACAGGACGGCCGGACCCAGGTCAGGGTAAAAGGCCACCGGGTGGATGTGCGGTTATCGACTATGCCGGTGCAAACTGGCGAAGCCGTGGTAATGCGCTTGCTCGATCAGTCTGCCGGGGTGTTAACCCTGGATGAAACCGGCATGCCCAAACCGTTGCTCGACCGTTTACGTATTTTGCTGAAACGGCCCCACGGGATGATTCTGGTTACCGGCCCAACCGGCTCGGGTAAAACCACCACACTGTATGGTGCCCTGAGCGAATTAAACCAGCCGCAACGTAAAATCATTACCGTTGAAGACCCGGTGGAATACCGTTTGCCAAGAATTAATCAGGTGCAGGTTAACAGCCGCATCGGACTCAATTTTTCCAGCGTACTGCGCACCACACTACGTCAGGACCCCGACATTATCATGGTCGGTGAGATGCGGGACCAGGAAACCGTGGAAATTGGATTGCGCGGTGCATTAACCGGTCACCTGGTGTTATCTACGCTGCACACTAACGATGCGGTTTCAAGCGCGATACGACTGCTCGATATGGGCGCGGCCGGTTACCTGGTGGCCAGCTCATTACGGGGCATTATTGCCCAGCGTCTGGTGCGACGAATTTGCGATAATTGTGAGGTGGAGCATAAACCTTCTCATGACGAACTGTTCTGGCTCGGTCATATTGATAGTAACCTCGACGCGGTAACTTTTAAGCGTGGTAAAGGCTGTCAGAAATGCAACCATACCGGTTACCGTGGCCGGATGGGTGTGTTTGAATTGCTGGAACTGACCGACCCCATGATGAATGCGCTGAAAGCCGCTGATACCGTGGCGTTTGGCGAGCATGCTTTACGCAGTCCGGGCTATAAACCGCTTTCTCATGTTGCCCTTACCTACGCCAAGATGGGGCAGACCACCGTGGAAGAAGTGCTGAAGCTGGTGGAAATGGTGGCGGAATTGCCGGGTGGCAGGGAGCAGGATGAGCAACACGAAACCACCGATAATGGCAATAATAACCGTGGTAGCGCAGGCCTGAGTCTGGAGGATTTACCGGATGCCTAGGTTCAGCTATACCGGCCGTGAGCCTAATGGTGAAATGAAAAGTGGCATGCTCGATGCGCTCGATGCTAATGCGGCCGCTAAGATGCTGCTGGCACGCAGTATCACGCCTATTTCGATTGATGCGGTGGCAGGTGGCTCAGCCCAGAGTGAGGTAAAAGTTAATTTCCTCACGCCCAAGGTAAGCCTCGATGAGTTAGTGATCCTGTCCCGTCAGATGTATTCCCTGACCCATGCTGGCATCCCCATTTTACGCGCAGTAAGCAGCCTGGCCGAATCGTCATCGTCGTTGCGCCTTAAAATAGCCCTGACCGATATCATCAGCCTGCTGGAAAGAGGGCGTACACTGTCTTCAGCCATGCACCAGCACAGCGAAATCTTCGACCGGTTATACGTTAGCGTGGTGCACGTGGGTGAGAATACCGGTCGTTTGGATGAGGCATTTTTGCAGTTAGCCGGTTACCTTGAACGTGAGCAGGAAACCCGCCGCCAGATTAAAGCGGCAACCCGCTATCCCATTTTTGTGGTGTTCGCCCTGGTGGCTGCACTCGTCATTATGAATATTTTTGTTATCCCGAAGTTTGCCGATATGTTTAATAAGTTCGGTGCGGAGTTACCGGTAATGACCCGGTTCCTGCTGGGGATGTCGGACTTTTTTATAAATCAGTGGTACATATTAATTGGTGCCTTAATTGCTATAGTTCTTGGTGTACGTAACTACTTACAAACGCCGGATGGAAACCTGACCTGGAGCCGTAAAAAACTGAAATTACCGATTATCGGTAAAGTGGTTGAACGCTCATTACTGGCGCGTTTTTGTCGTAGTTTTTCGATGATGCTGCAGGCCGGCCTGCCGCTTACCACCGCGCTGAACCTGGTGGCTGAGGCCGTCGGCAATCGGTTTATGGAAACCAAAATAATCGACATGCGCCAGAGTATCGAGAGGGGGGAAAACCTGTCCAGGGTTACTCAGGCAAGCGGCCTGTTCACGCCCATGGTGTTACAAATGGTCAATGTGGGTGAAGAAACCGGCCGGGTAGATGAGTTGCTGGCCGAAGTGGCCGATTTCTACGAGCGTGAAGTCGATTATGACCTGAACAGTCTGACGGCCAAAATAGAACCGGTGTTGATTGGCATCGTTGCGGGTATGGTTCTGGTTCTGGCGTTGGGTATCTTTACCCCGATGTGGGACATGATGAGCGCGATTAAGGGGCAGTAGGGGTGAAGTCTAAAGAGGTTGCCGAACATAACCTTAACCGGGTACTGGTGAATCTGGCGGTGATCATCGTTTTCACTATTTTGATGGCGACGGCGATTGTTTATGTGTACGACAGTGAACCGGATGTGGAAGCGGAAATTATGCAAGGCTATGCTCGTCAGTTCGCCACCAGCGCCACCAATGCCCACTGGCAGTGGCAGGCAGAAGGTCGGCCGGAAATGATTATGCTGGTGCACTACGACAATGAAGGTAAGGAAGTCGGACGCCGGCCGGTAAGAATGGCTCATTTTGGCTGGCCCAAAGTTGAGCCAAGTTCAGAGAGTTGTTTGCAGCTCTGGGAGCAGTTATTGAATACTTCGACCCGGGTTGAAGGATTTCGTGTGCTGGGCGATTACTACGCCAGTGACAATGAAGGGGAGCAAACGCCGAATGCACGGTGTCGCTACCGGGTGAGTACCGGGCCCTATTTCGACTACAGTATTTATACCGGTATTGTTCAACAATCAGGGAATGACTAGTTCGTGACTAAATTGGGAGTTCAGGAGTTATCTATGACAAATTGTAAACGACGCAGTGCAGGCTTACGAGCTGCTGGTGCAAACGGTTTTACCCTCATTGAGCTCACTATAGTAGTGGTCTTGCTGGGGTTACTGGCGGCAGTGGCGATTCCGCGCTTCCTGGATGTGACTGAACAGGCTGAAGATGCCACTATCGAAGCTGTCTCCGGTGGCTTTGCAACCGGGGTTGGCCTGGTAAGGGCCGAATGGGAACTGGAAGCCCGCCCGCGTGATAATCAGGGCGCGAATCTGTCGTTTGTTACTATCGACGGTATTATTGTGGGCGTAGACCGAAATACCGGCTATCCCACCGGGCAGGTAAATAACGATAACAGCACCGAAGACGATGCCATGTCGGCGCTGGATTGTGAGAGTATTTTTAATCTGATCATGCAGAGTGCGCCCACCATTACGTCTAACTGGGCAAACCGGCCATTTGACAGTTTCCGTTATTTTACTAACTTCAGTAATGGTACAGGCTCCGGCGGCAATGACCTGTGCTTTTATTATTTGAGTAAATCCGTGCGGAATTTACAGAATGCACCAACCGATGACACCGTTGGGGATGGATTTATATACGATCCCAGAATCGGTCAGGTGGTAGTCTTTAGTAACAATACTAACAATTCGTCTAATTAGTACAGTAATCGCTGTACTCAGTTGAAAAATAGTGAATAATAGAAAAACTTGTTTTGAGGGGAATTAACATGCAACAGCGTGGTTTTACATTAATTGAACTGATCATCGTGATCGTGATTTTAGGCATTCTGGCCGTAACCGCCGCACCGCGTTTTATTGACTTCCAGGGCGATGCTCGGGCATCAACCCTTGAAGGCGTAAAAGCAGCGCTACAAGGTGGTTCGCAGCTTGTCTATGCTAAATCTGCGATTGCTGGTCAGCAAAAGATTGAATACGATGCGAGTGCCTCACCTGCCACTACGCCATCTGTATCAATTAACGGTCAAAGTGTAACTACTACCTTTGGTTATCCGGATGCCGACACTATGACAGTAGCATCGTTGACGGCATGGGCAGAGCTAAATATCGCTACCACCGGAACCTCAACTGATTGGCTTTTAACCGCCGACTCACCGGCTGCAGGCTCAGTTGCGATTACTCCAAGCGGCACCGCCTATTCAGCTACAGCTGCTCAACAGTGTCAGGTAATTTACACTGAACCCAGTACTGAGGGAGCTGCTCCTACAGTAATTGTTCAAAGTGAAGGTTGCTAAAGCTTTTACAGACTGCAACTATGCAACGAGAAAAGCTAAAAATAAATGGCTTTAGTCTTGTTGAGTTAATCACAGTCATTACCTTAATCGGCGTGCTGGCCGTTGTGGCTGGCACACGACTTCAAAGCCGTCAGGGCTACGTCGAATACGCCTATCAGGACCGCCTCGTGTCCGCCCTTCGTAATATGCAAATCAGAGCCATGCAGGATACCCGCGACGGGTTTTGCTTTCGGCTTAACTTTCAGTACGGCGCCAGTAGCGCATACGGACCGCCAGCTCTAGACTATGCACCCGGTAACGGCAGTGCTACGTGCGGCAGCGGCATAGCCAGTGATGCGCCGGCGTTTCTGGCCACTGTGGGCACCGAGCTTACCGATGAAGGACTGAGCTTATCCAGTGCCGATGGTGCGCTCATCAATTTTAGCTACATCGGCTTTGATGCACTTGGCAGGCCGCTGAATAATGCGGCTAACTGTGCCACCGGGACGCCTTGTCGGGTAACCATAACCGGTGAATCCAGCGTGGATGTCTGTATCGAAAGCGAGGGCTACATCCATGCCTGCTAGCGCCGCAAAAGGGTTCACCCTGATTGAACTGATTATCGGCATCACCGTCTTTTCTATCATTATGATGGTGATCATAGGGTTGATTGGCCCGCAGTCGCGCCTTAGTGTGGAGCCCATCTGGCAGGTACGGGCCAGCGAGTTAGCGCAGTCGCTGATGAGCGAAATTAATGCCCGGGCGTTTGATGATAGCCTAGCCAACAGTAATAGTGGTAAGCGATGCAATGAATCAGCTTCCTGCACGCCATCGGGCAGCCTCGGGCCGGATCCTGGTGAAGATAGGGTACGCTTTGATGACGTCGATGATTATCATGGCTTAAATGAGTCCGGCGCGACCATTTTATCGGCGCAGGGATTACCCGTGCTCTACAACGGCGAAAGTTTGTATAGTGGTTTTTCTGTCGCCGTTCAGGTTTACTATGATGATAACGAAGACGGCGTTAATGACGACGTCGGTGGTAGCGGCACAGTTATCGGCAATGTAAAGCGGATTGTCATCACTGTTACTACGCCTGGCGGTGAAGCTATCACCTTCAGCAGTTACCGGTGGAACGTATGAGCAGCACAATGCAGCACAACCGCGGGTTCACCCTCATTGAACTGGTTACCGTTATAGTTATCCTCGGTGTGGCCAGTGCTGGTATTGCCAGTTTTGTGCGCGGCTCCATGCAAACCTATATTGATGTTAGCACCCGTGAGCAACTGCTCTCTGAAAGTCGTTTTGCTATCGAGCGGCTAAAGCGAGAGTTGCGCAATGCCGTGCCAAACAGTGTGCGAATTACTGGCAATAGCAATTATCATTGCATGGAGTTTGTGCCGATTAACTGGGCAACGGTTTATATCGATTTACCGAAACGTAATGATCCCTCCTATGAAATTGATGTTGTCGCTTTGCATGATATTAACAACGTACCCTATATTCTGCCTTCGGGGAATAATTACGCCGTAGTTTACCCAACGCGCAGTGAGGATGTTTATGATCCGGACAACGGTCATCGCGTTACTGTCAGTGGCTGCAGCGACGATGGTGACGGCGACTGTACCACCCTCGATGACAGCGATAACATTGTACAACTTGAAGTAACCGGATTACTGGCGCAGGAATCACCTGCTTCCCGGGTTTATCTGATCGACCGGGCCGTGAGTTACTGTGTGTATCAGAATCGCCTGATCCGCTATGAAAATGATTTACTGGTGAATCAGTTAGGGGCTTTCCCCGGTTTGCCGGTTATCGCCGAGCATGTGGCCAATGTATTGTCGGCTGATCCGGTGAATAATCCGCAGGAAGACGACCCGTTCCGGATTATTTCTACCAGTCTGCAGAGTAATTCGATAGCCGAAATTCGCCTGCGCTTTATCGACAATAATGAACAGATTGCTTACCAGCAGGAGATCCACATTGATAATATTCCCTGACAAACGCCAGCGCGGGAGTATGTTGGTGATGACGTTGTTCATAATAATCATACTCGCCTTTCTGGGCATCACTATGGTTAATCTGCTATCGTCAACTAATCAATCGGTCGTCTATGAAGTGTTAGGGGCGCGGGCAAAAATGGCGGCGCAAAGTGGAGTGCAACGCTTGTTGAGCACTACTTTTCCGTTAAACAGCCCGGTGGCAACCTGCAGTGCAACGATAACCAGCAGTGCCGCTTTCAGCACGGGCTCCGGATTGGAAAACTGCAGTTATCAGGCAACCTGCACAACCACTCAGGTGGTGAAACAAAATGTCGATTATAATTATTATCGCTTTGAGAGCACCGGCATTTGCCGGGCAAATGATATTTGGGCCAGCCGCACTTTCGAGCTTGATGCGTTCGAAGAGCGTTAGTTAAGGGTAAGCAGTGACTGTATTACGGTGTTGTATTTTACTGTTATGGCTACCTGCCATGTTGGCAGCGGCAGCTACCTGCTCTAGTGTTTTTCCCGATCCGGCCGGCTCCTATTCCTCTTCCGGGTATATTCAGTTTCAATCACAAACATCGCTGGTTGGCAGTGACGGGCAAATCAGTTTTGCCAGCATGGTCGATAACAGCGGTGGCAGCAGCTGTGATACGGTCGCTTGTCAGCTAACAGGAAGCAACGCTGCCGGGATGGCCATATCGGCTTATCAGTATTCGCCATCAGGTACCGACCGTTATATCCAGGATAATACTTCGGCGACCCTGAGTGCCGGTGATTACCGTAATGTGACGCTGGGTAACGGCTCTAATCTTACTGCTGTATCCAGCAATAATACGTTTAAGATCAAATCACTATCAGTCAATTTTAATGCTGTGTTAACGCTGCAAAGCGGAGTGTACTGGATAGAAACGCTTAACCTTGGTCAGAATGCTCAGCTTCAGGTGGCCAGCGGCGCTAAGGTGGTTATTTACACCCGGGACTTTTCAACGAATATCAGCAATCAGGTTAATACCAATGGCAACGCCGATCAGTTACTGATGTATTCCGAACGTAATATTACTTTTGGTCAGTACTCGCAGGTCAAAGGGTATTTTTATGCCGCTACCAGTGCCAGTTATAACACTGATGTTCAGCATACCGGCGCGGTCAATGCGCTGAATGTGGTTATGCAGGATCGCGCAAAAATCACCTATGATCAGAGTGGGGTGTCGACCTTTGCCGCCGATAATCTGTGTACTCAGGCCGCTTTTCTGCCCACAGCTACCGCCCGCTGGACAATGAATGCCTGCGCTTTAACCGGCGCCAGTGGCGAAGTGGTGGATGCCATAGCCGGTATCAACGGCCAGTCCTTTGAGGACCCGAGTATCGACAGCAATGGCAAACTTTGTCAGGCCGCTTATTTCAGGGGCGATGGTGATCATATCCGGTTACCCCACAGTAATCGCTATGAGGTCAGTGCGGGTACAGTATCGTTCTGGATGAAAGTCGACAACCTGTCTTTCGTCAATTTTGAGAATGCCCACGCAGGTGGCATGGCACTGTTGTCAAAAGACAGTCGCAATAATTACAGTGGTCAGTTCACAATATGGGTTACTTCCACTGGTGCAATCAAAGTCAGTCAGGAGTCGCGCAATTCGACCTACCAGATAAATTCTACACCGGTGATTACCGAAGGGCAGTGGCATCATGTAGTCTACAGTGTGGGGGTTGCTGGTATGCAGGTCTACGTGGATAAAGTGCTGGTAGGCTCAAATAGCAGCTATACCTCAGGCTGGCAGAATAACAATCGCACCACGGTGATAGCGGCTAATGCCAACCGTCACGATGTGAATAATTCAGCTTACAGTGATATTGGTGATTTTTATCAGGGCCGTATGGATGATGTGCGCCTGTACAATTCGCAACTGTCGGAAGAGCAGGTTGCGCTATTGTTTGCTGAGTCCGAAGCTAGCTGTACCAGTTGTAGTTCAAATGCCACCCTGCTTTCGCACTGGAATATGGATGTGTGTAGCCTGAACGGCTCGTCTGGCGAGATTGTTGATGTAGTAAGTGGCATTAATGGCCAGGCGGTCGATGGTGCCCGGGCGGAAAATTACGGGCGTTTTTGTCAGGCGGTTGGGTTCGATGGCAATAACGATCATATTAATATTCCTCACCACCGTAGCTATGAACTCACAAGCGGCTCAATTTCTCTTTGGTTTAAAGTAGCAAATCTCGATCACAATCTTGATAGAAACGGCGAGTCATTCCAGGCGCTTTTTTCTAAAGACTCCAGGGGCCGTGATTATGGTGGGCAACTCACCATTTATCTGGATCAGGATGGACGCTTTCTGTTTAAGCATGAAACCCGGTCAAGGACCTATGAGGTGTACTCCGCACCAGAAGTAGAAGAACGCGAGCGCTGGTATCATCTGGTGTATACATGGAGTTCCTCAGGGTTCAATGCATACCTGGATGGCGTCTACCTCGGCAGCTATTCAGTCAGAGGCCTGACATTACGCTATAACCGCGAACCTATCATCCTTGGCGCCAGCGCCGCCAATTCCAGTAATAATGCGTCTTACAGCAATGAACTTACCTATCATATGTTAGGCGATATTGATGATGTACGGATTTACGATGGCGAGTTGTCCACCGCAGACGTGCAGGGGCTGTATACCGCGTCAGATTACACCTGTACAAGCTGTACCGGGGCAGTGGCTAAGTTGCATTATCAGTTTGAGGAAGCCTCATGGGATGGCGCCGGCGCAGTAATTGATTCATCTGCTGAAGGGAATAATGGCACGCCTGTGGGCCGGGTAACCCCTGAACTACCGGCAAACGATATCTCATGCCGGGCTTTGGATGTGCCCTACAATAATCGTTACAACCAGCTCGACGAAGTGGATAGCAACCTGGACCTGAACACAATCGGGCCACGGGGAACGGTATCGTTCTGGTATCGCAGCGACAGTGCCTGGATAGGCGGCGGTCAGCGCATGCTGTTTGATGCAAGTCGCGGCGGTGCCAATAATGCTAGCGTCGACAAATACTTTTTTATGTCGTTAACCAATAACGGTGAGCTGGCTTTTGGCATGGAAGATAATAACGATGGTGACATGCAGGTTAAGTCGCAATCGCTGGGTTATTCCGCTAACGAATGGGTACATATAGCATTAAGCTGGGACGTCGCCTCTGAAGACGTTAATTTGTACGTCAATGGCAGTCGCGTTTACATGTACGGCAACTGGGCATTCAGTAGCTCTGAACTGGGCAATCTCTCGTCGGTTAAAATCGGCGATAGCTCAGCCAATTATTTTGTTTATGAAATGACGGCCAACTCGGCCAATGGTCAGATTGATGATTTCAGACTGTATGATTACGAACAGTCCAGAGAAGCCATCCGGGCAGATTTAAACAGCACGGTAGACTGCGTAAGCGTGCATCATTATGAAATCACTCACCCTGATCAAACTCTTACCTGCAGTGCGGCCACAGTTACCATTAAGGCCTGCGCCAATGCCAGTTGTTCGGAGTTAGTGACCGAGCCGGTAAGTGTGAATTTACCCAATGGTGACTGGTCGGTGTCGATGCCGGTGACTTTTTCCGGCTCAATGACAACCACTTTAGAACAGTCTGTGGCGGGCACGTTCCCGCTTTCAGTGACCGCGGCAAATACCGACTCCGCCCCGCAATCTCCAGCCGAGTGTACGACGGATTGCAATATTGATTTTGTGAACGCAGGGTTTGAGTTTTACGACACCGCAGCGCCGTACTCTTCGGTACTGCCGGATATTATTGCCGAGTCAGATCTGGGCCGCATCGGGCTGAGAGCCGTGCGCGATAATGCCGGGGTTTGTCAGGCGCTACTGACCGGTAATCAGTCTGTATCTCTCAGTTATGATTGCATCGACGGTAGCACAGGTTATTCACCGGATCAGTGCTCAGTGCCGTTAGCCGGTGTGCCGGTTAGTGGTTCAGGAACCGGACAGAACACGGCCAGCATCACCTTGAATTTTGATGCCAACGGTGAAACCAGTCTGAGTGGTTTTAGTTACGCGGATGCCGGACGGGTTGCGCTGTCAGCCAGCACCACTGTCAGCGGAGTTACCATTGATTCTGGTAATGCCCTGTTTGACAGTATCCCGGCCAGTATTACCCTGGGGGCAACCGCGGCCTATCCACAAACAGCGGGCGCGGAGTTTACCCTTAGCATGTCAGCCAGAGGGGCTAGCAACGGTGTGCTGCCGGGCTATGAACCTGGTGCTATGCAAATGAGCCTGCTCAGAGTCGCCCCTACTTCAGTAAGTGCCGCTGAAGCACAATTGTTTGTTGCTGCCTCGCAATCGGTGACCAGTGCGTCAGGTCAGGCCTGGTCAGATGTCACTATTGAGCCATTCAGTGGTGGTAACTGGAGCTTTTCCCAGGCTTACATCAGTGAGGTGGGTTATTTTACCTGGGACGTGCAGGATGCGGACTACCTGGGCAATGTTATCAGTGCTAATCAGGTGGGACCGGGGCGCATTATCCCCGCCTATTTTGATGTGAGTGCATCCACGACTCCGCAATTTGACAACCAGTGCAGCAGTCAGTTTACCTATATTGGCCAGCCTTTTGACTTCGTGACCGGCAGTGAACCTGAATTATCGGTAACGGCTTACAATGCCAAGGGCCAGGTGACCCGTAATTATTCAGCCAGCCTGTGGCAGCTTTCGCCGGGCAGCAGTGGACTCAATGCCATTAGCTTTACCGATAATTCTGCCTATACCGGCACACTGAATATCCTCAATGCAGGGGATACGCCGGTGATCAGTGACAGTGCCGATTACGACGGAGAAGGTAAAATTACCCTGCTCAATACTCAGGTCAGTTATAGCAAAATTGCCACCCCAACGCCGGGCCCGGGTAATGGTTCGCCATTTACTGCCGATGCAACGATGACCTTTGCTGCGGCTTTCTTTACTGATACTGATGGGGTGTGCTACCAAACGGCTTATCCTGGCAGCTGTGAAGCATTCAGCTTTGGCTCAATTCAGGGCACCGACCTTCGCTATGGTCGGCTGCGAATAGAGAACACCTTTGGACCGGAAACCGAAACCCTCACAGCCCCGCTGGTGACCGAGTATTACGATAGTGGTAACTGGATGATGAATGTGCAGGACAGCTGTACGTCGCTAAGTTTCTCGCAAAGCAGCGGTCAGGTGTCGCTGGCCAGCGCCTCACAGGGGAGCGATGAGCAGGATATTACCGGCTACTTACCGGCTATCAGCAGTAGTGGCGTGGTCTCCGCTGGTAAGAGCCCCGATTCAATGATTAATCTGGGCCCGGCTATGCACAATGGCGCCGCTGTACGTGGTGCAGTGAAATTAACACTGGAGCCCGCAGCAACGGGCGCAAACTGGGCGCAGTATCTCAATATTGACTGGGACGGCGACGGTGATATTGATGCCGATGATAAACCTTCCGGTGAAGCCTTTTTTGGCATTTACCGGGGCAATGACCGCACCATACACATTCGTGAAGGCTATTAGCGCAAGCCTGCTGAAGCAACCGGGTATAGGCATGAATACCTGGTGACTGGTTAAAGCGTGTATAATAGTTGAACACTCGGCAAGTCCGATGGTCGAACCGACAGGCAAATCAGGGCAATGGCTGGTTTTTTTCGGTTTAGTCAGGGAGTTTACTTGCTCAAAATAGCCCCCATTGTTAAAGTGTGCGGATAGTTGTTAAATCACGTCCAGCCGCCTTATTCCCGCACTTCACGGCGCAGTGACAGGTGCTTATTACAGGAAATACCACTTCATGTTTAAAAAACTTCGAGGCATGTTCTCTAACGATCTGTCCATCGACCTCGGAACAGCCAATACATTGATCTACGTAAAAGATCAGGGCATCGTGCTGAATGAACCCTCCGTTGTTGCTATTCGCCAGGAACGTGCCGCCGGTCCTAAAAGCGTTGCCGCTGTGGGTGCCGAGGCTAAGCGTATGCTGGGCAGAACGCCGGGTAACATTCGCGCCATCCGGCCGATGAAAGACGGTGTTATCGCCGATTTCTACGTCACCGAGAAAATGCTTCAACACTTTATTAAGCAAGTGCACGACAATAACTTTCTGCGTCCCAGTCCTCGGGTGTTGGTTTGCGTTCCCTGTGGTTCAACCCAGGTAGAGCGTCGCGCTATTAAAGAGTCAGCTCTGGGCGCTGGTGCCCGTGAAGTGTATCTGATTGATGAACCGATGGCGGCGGCAATTGGTGCTGGTTTGCCTGTGTCTGAAGCGACCGGCTCAATGGTAGTTGATATCGGTGGTGGTACTACCGAAGTGGCCATTATTTCACTTAACGGTGTGGTGTACTCCTCGTCAGTCCGTATTGGTGGTGACAAGTTCGATGAAGCCATCATTAACTACATCCGCCGTAACTTCGGCTCACTGATTGGTGAAGCCACAGCAGAGCGTATCAAACACGAAATCGGTGCCGCTTATCCGGGTGAAGAAGTGCGCGAAATCGAAGTTCGTGGACGTAACCTGGCAGAAGGGGTACCACGTGGCTTCATTTTAAATTCTAATGAAATCCTCGAAGCACTGCAGGAGCCGCTAACCGGTATCGTTTCGGCGGTAATGGTAGCGCTGGAGCAGTCTCCACCTGAATTAGCCTCGGATATTTCAGAACGGGGTATGGTGCTCACCGGTGGTGGTGCACTACTGAAAGATCTCGACCGGCTGCTTATGGAAGAAACCGGAATTCCCGTGGTTATTGCCGACGATCCGCTCACCTGTGTGGCACGTGGAGGGGGCAAAGCCTTCGACATGATAGACATGCACGGTGGGGATTTGTTTAGCTACGAGTAAATAGGCAAGGCAACCTTCTAAGGTTGCCTTCTTGCATTATGGATACAATATTTACCCGCGGCCCCTCGCTCAATATTCGGCTGGCATTAGCCCTGGCAATGTCGGTTATGCTGATCGTGCTCGATTTTAAACTCGACGCGTTTTCAACTACGCGGGTACTGCTTAACTCTCTGGTAAGCCCGGTTCAGTATCTGGCCAATTTGCCCGGACAGCTGCTTAATGCCAGCGCCCAGCGCCTGACCTCACAACAGGCGCTCATCGAAGAAAACGAGCAACTGACTAACCGATTGCTATTACAAAACGAAAAGCTTCAGCGTTTTGAAGCGCTTGAGCAGGAAAATACAGAACTGCGGCGTTTACTGGATGCACCGGTGCGTCAGAACATGCGCAAAATGGTGGCAGAATTAATGGCGGTGGATAACACGCCATACAGCCAGCAAATTGTGATCAACAAAGGCGCAATAGACGGTGTTTACCTGGGCCAGTCGATTCTGGACGAACGAGGCATTGTGGGGCAGGTGATGGAAGTCGGCACCACCAATAGCCGGGTATTATTGATCAGTGACGTAACCCACTCCATACCGGTGCGGTCTATCCGCAATAACAGCCGGTTTATTGCCTCAGGTAGCGGCGCCATCGATGAATTGTATCTTACTCACGTAGCGCACAGTGCCGATATCCGGGAAGGCGATGTCCTGGTGTCATCCGGACTGGGCGATGTGTTTCCTGAAGGGTATCCGGTAGCAGAGGTTATTCAAGTAGTACGCGATGAATCGCGCCCCTTTGCCCAGGTCACCATTGCCCCTTCGGCCAGATTAAATCGTCTCAAATACCTGTTATTGTTATGGCCACAAACATCCCCTCAACCTGACGAGCAGGAAGAGGAGGTGGCAGATGATTAAGGTACGTCATTACACCATCGCTATTACGCTGCTGATTGCCATGGTGTTCCAAATCATCCCGGTGCCGGTGCAGGTAGATTTATACCGCCCCGACTGGGTACTGATTGTGCTCTCATACTGGGTAATGGCATTACCGCACCGCGCTAATGTGGGGGTCGCTTTTACCAGTGGCCTGGCACTCGACATTCTGCTGGGTACTGCGATGGGCGTGCACAGCTTTGCGCTGAGCATCTCTATTTATGTCCTTGCAGCCAATTACCAGCGTTTGCGTAACTATTCAGTGTGGCAACAGGCCGTTATTATTGGTGTGGTGTCTGCGTTATACCATTCGTTATTATTCTGGTTGTTACGCCTGCTTACCGATGTCACCTTTCGTTTTGAAGAACTCTGGCCGGTGCTGACCTCAATGGCATTGTGGCCCTGGATTTTCTGGTTGTTACGCAAAGTCAGACGTCAGCTGAGGATCACATGAGTCAGTTGCGTTCTCTGGTACTGGCTTCCGCTTCACCGCGGCGCGCCGAACTATTAACCCGGATTGGGGTCGAATTTATTGTCAGGCCTGCGGATCTGGACGAAACCGCGCTGGCCGATGAGCAGCCCGAGGCACTGGTAACACGCCTGGCTGCAGACAAAGCGAAAGCGGCCGCAGTGAGCCATACTGATAGTGAAGGCAGTGTGCTGCTGGCATCTGACACAGTGGTGGTACTGGATAATAAAGCCTTGGGTAAACCTGCTGATTTTGCTGATGCCGCTGCCATGTTAGGCGCGTTAAGCGACCGCACGCATCAGGTGATGACCGCAGTAAGCCTGCTCGATGGGGTCAGACAAAAAAACATTTGCGTGACAACCCAGGTGCATTTTGCCCGGTTATCCAACGAACAAATAGCCCGCTACTGGGCAACCGGAGAGCCTGCCGATAAAGCCGGTGCCTATGGTATTCAGGGCATTGCCGGCCAGTTCGTGAAATCGATTGAAGGCAGTTACAGCGCCGTTGTGGGATTACCGCTGTATGAAACCGTACAACTACTGCAAGAGTTTGGAGTGATTGAATGAGTGCAGAACTACTGATTAACGTTACACCGTCGGAGTCGCGTGTTGCGCTGATTGAAAATGGTATTCTGCAGGAAGTCCATGTGGAAAGGCACACTAAGCGTGGCCTGGTGGGCAACATCTACCGTGGTAAAGTCAGCCGCGTATTGCCGGGGATGCAGGCAGCATTTGTCGACATCGGCCTGGATAAAGCGGCATTTTTGCATGCCTCAGATATTGTTATTCATAACGAAGTGGTGGGGGAAGTTTCTACCAGTCATATTGAAAAACATGACATCCGCGACCTGGTTCGCGATGGTCAGGACATAGTGGTGCAGGTGGTGAAAGATCCCATTGGCACCAAAGGCGCGCGACTGACAACGGATATCACCATCCCGTCTCGTTACCTGGTGTTTATGCCCAGCGTTACCCATGTGGGCGTATCTCAGCGCATCGAAGATGAAACCGAGCGTGAGCGGCTTAAAGAGCTGGTGGCGGAGTTTTGTGACGAGGAAGGTGGCTTTATACTGCGCACGGCTGCGGAAGGGGTTAGTCAGCCGGAATTGAAGGCTGATGCCGCTTTTTTGCGCCGGCTATGGAGTAAAATTCAACAGCGCATGAAAAAGCGCCGCTCCCATGTGCTGTACGAAGATTTACCGCTGGCCCGACGGGTACTGCGGGATTTTGTGGGGACCGAATTGGACCGCATCAGAATTGACTCGAACCTGTCGCACCATGAGTTGGGTCAGTTTACCAAAGAATATGTACCGGAGATGCACTCCAAACTGGAGTACTACCCGGGTGATCGGCCGATTTTCGACCTCTATGATGTTGAAAATGAAATGCAGCGTGCGCTCGAACGACGCGTGGATCTTAAATCCGGTGGCTACCTGATCATCGATCAGACTGAAGCCATGACCACTATCGATATTAATACAGGCGCTTTCGTGGGGCACCGTAATCTCGAAGAAACCATTTTTAATACTAATATCGAAGCCACACTCGCTGTTGCCCGTCAGCTACGATTGCGTAATCTTGGCGGCATGATCCTGATTGATTTTATCGACATGACTAATGCCGACCATAAACGGCGGGTCCTGAACAGCCTTGAGGCTGCCACCAGTAAAGACCGTGCTAAGATCAATATTCATGGTTTTACCTCCCTGGGTCTGGTGGAAATGACCCGCAAGCGCACCCGAGAAAGTCTGGAACACATATTGTGTGGTGACTGTCCGGTTTGCAAAGGGCGTGGCAGTGTCAAAACTATAGAAACTATCTGCTTTGAAATTATGCGGGAAATCGTTCGGGTTAACCGTGCTTACGATGCCGATATGTTTGTGGTTTACGCGTCTCCCACCGTTGCGGACTATTTATTGGGAGAAGAATCCCATATGTTAGCCGAACTGGAAGTATTCGTTTCGAAACAAATAAAAGTACAAACAGAAACCTTATACAACCAGGATAAGTACGATGTGGTAATGATGTGAACCGACCCCTTTCCGTTGCCGCTTACATTGTTAAAAAACTCTGGTTATTTTGCGCCATTGTACTGGTGCTGTTTGCTGTATTGCTTAGCGCACTTCGCTATACCCTGCCTTATCTGGATGAAGAAAAACAACTCATTGAAGACTACCTGAGTGCGCAATACGGCATTCAGCTTACCATCGACAGCTTGTCGGCCGTCTGGCAGGGTACTGGTCCCAGCATTGTGCTTAACGGCGTGCAATTCCAACAAAACGACTTGTCGCCGGTGGAGATCAAGCTCGAACAGGTCTATGTGGAAGTGGACTTCTGGCAGTCATTGCAACAACGGGAGCTATCCTCCAAGCGCTTTGACCTGGTAGGCCTGCATGCCCGGGTCGATACCCAGCGCATGGAAAAGGGCAACGAGGGTGACTTTCCTATCGTTGAAGCCTTACGCAGTCTGTTTCTCGATCAATTGCAGAGTTTCTCGTTATTGCATGGTGAGGTAACTCTGGTAACACCAACCGAAGAAGAAGTGGTTGAATTATCACAGCTATACTGGGTAAACCGTGATAACCGCCACCAGGGGCGCGGCGCGATTCGGGTGCAGGATATTGCGAATAACTCGGCGTCTTTCGTACTCGATTTGTATGGTGGTAAGTCGGATTTGTCCGGTACCTTGTATGTGAAGGGCGAGTCGCTGGATATCTCCCCCTGGATCAGTGCATTACTGCCAACCCGCTCGCCGGTAGAGCGCAGTCGCGGTAACTTTGAGTTCTGGGCCAGCCTCCAGGACAATAATATTGATGCCGTGCAGGTAGAGTTTGACGACAGTGATATTGCCTGGCGTCTGGCGGGCGACAACAACATTTTGCAATCACAAATCCTCGGCGGCAGTATTCAGGCTCTGCCGTCAACTGACGGCTGGTCGGTCAGGGTTGATCAGTTAATTCTGCAAGCCGATAGCAATACCCTGGTGACCGATCTGGTCGGGCGCATCAATGATGATGGGGATTTGACCATCAATACGGTTAAACCCATCTCTCTGGCGCCCATTATGGCACTGGCACCGTTGTTTACTGAAGGCAACAGCGGGCAATTGGTCAAACGCCTGAACCCTACGGCCGAATTGGCAACCTTACAGTTGCAATGGCAACAAAAGGCCTTGTCGGTAGCGGCGAAAATTTTTGATATGCACTGGAACCAGAGTGGCAAGGTGCCGGGCTTAAGTGCCATTGATGGCGAGTTCTTCTGGCATCACGACCAGGGTGTACTGGAACTGGAAGCTACCGACTCTGAACTAACCATTAATAACCTGCTGCCACAAAACCTAACCCTCGATAAGGTGCGCGGGCGCGCCTATGTGTATCCGGAAGCAGAAGGGGAGTGGGTGTTGAGCCTGCAGGACATGCAGGTAGAAAGCGAGTTGTTGAGCTTCTCGCAAGATATTAAATATCAATTTAGCAGTGGTGTGTTAAGCGCTGCTATGACAATTGACCGAATGGCACTGACCGACGTGCCGGGGTTCTTCCCCGCCGCTTACATGGGGGAGGGAACGGTTAGTTACCTGCAGCGCGCCTTTAGTGACGGCGGACTGGTGCAAAATGCCAACGTTTTGTGGTTTGGTAACCCGGCAGAATTTCCCTTTGCTGATGGACAGGGCGTATTTCAGGCCCGGGTCGATGTGACGGACGCCGGATTTACGTTCGCGCCCGACTGGCCTGCGCTGGCCAATCTCAATATGCGCCTGATGTTTGAAAATGAAGCCTTAACCATGACCAGCCCGGCAAGCCAGTTAATGGACATTGAATTAACGGATTTGTACGCCCGTATCCCTCGTTTAAGCGGATCTTCGGTACTGACTATCGACGCCAAAGGGCAGGGCTCTGGTGAGCAGGTTGCAACGCTGATGCGAAACTCAGGATTACGTGATTCGCTGGGTAAAATCCTCTCCGAGGATGTGGTCGTGGCCGGACCGGTGGCCAGCGAGGTGAAACTTGAAATCCCGCTGACTGGCAAAAATGTGAAAGCCAGCGGTATTGCCCGTCTCGACGGCAACTCTGTGAACGTGAGCAGCCTGGGGTTGGTGTTTGGTCAGGCCACTGGCGAGGTGAGCTTTTCCAATGCCAATATTACTATTAATGAACTGACCGCCAGTTTGTTTGGCCAGCCCGTGGCAGTGGAACTGGCCGGAAATCAACTGAGTGATGAGTACTTACTGGATATTGAGCTGAGCGGGAACTGGGCTGCACAGCCGTTAATCGAAACGGTCAATCCGGCCTTTGCCGACTACCTGAATGGCGATGCGCAGTGGCGAACTGATGTATCGGTATCGCTGGGTAAGGATGGCTTTCAGTATAATGCTAGTATGACCAGCGAGTTGGCTGGCGTTGAATCGCGTTTACCGGCGCCGTTTTACAAAGAAGCGATGACGGTGAAAGAGCTTATGGTGTTGGTGGATGGCGATCAGGATGCGTCAGACATTACCCTGAGCGTTGGCAATGATATTAATTTCTCCGGCGTGTTGCCCCATGATACCAAACAGTTTGCCGGCGCCCACCTGGCCCTGGGCAATAGTGATATTGTTGGGCTTGGCACAGGGTTTAGTATTTCTGCCGCCATGCCACAGGTAGATGTTGCCCAATGGTACCATGTTATAGATCTGCTGATTGGCGGGCTGTCATCTGAATCAACGCAAGCCAACAAGGCAGCGCAGAAGCCGGGATACTTCTCGGTGCCACAACGGATATTTGTGGAAGCTGAAAACCTGATTGTGGCTGGGCAGACCCTCACTGATGTCACTATATCGGCACGTCAGCAAAGTAATAACTGGTCGCTTAATGTATTGTCTTCCCAGGCCAAAGCCGAGGTGAAGCTGTTCGACGCCTGGCTGGAACAGGGCATAGAGGTTGATGCCGACTTTATTCGCTTGGCCGAATGGCAAACCGAAGAACAAGAGCAGCAACAGGTTGAATATGACTACCAGCCGAATGCGCTGCCGCCTATTCGTTTTCATTGCGACGCCTGTAATTTACTCGACAGAGACTTTGGTACTGTCGATTTGGAAGTCACCCGTACCGAAAATGGTATGCTGATTAAACGCTTTGATGCGACCAACGATTTCGGTGAGCTTCGAGCAACAGGCCGGTGGTTAACCGCCGGTGATAATACTTCGGTGACCCACTTTGAAGGCGATGTGAAAAGCCATAATATTGGTGGGATGTTGTCGGAACTTGGGGTTAACTCCGGTATAAAAGACTCAAAAGCGCAAATTGATTTTATTCTCAACTGGGATAATTCACCGTTTAACTTTGCCATGGATTCACTCAATGGTAGTGTGAAAACCGAACTTACCGACGGTTATCTCACTCAGGTAAGTGACAAAGGATCACGTATCTTTACCTTGTTCAGCCTTAACTCACTGGTAAGAAAGCTGAGTCTCGATTTTCGCGATGTATTTGCCCAGGGCTTCTTCTACGACGATATTAAGGGTAGTCTGGATATTATTGACGGGGTCGCCAATACCACCGATACGGTGATCGATGGCGGAGCCGGCGAAATAGAAATCAAGGGTTACACCGACCTGGCCAATAAGACCCTCAACTACAATGTGAGCTTTGCCCCAAATGTCACCGGTAATCTGCCCTTTCTGGTTTACTTTATGGTGAATCCGCCTACGGCGCTGGCAGCACTGGCGCTCGATCAGGTGTTGACCTCGGCCAAAGTGATCTCTAATGTGAATTATCATATTACCGGCACCATCGATAACCCGGAACTCGAAGAAGTCGGGCGCAACAGTACCGATATTGAATTGCCGGCTCAACGTCAGCCAGCGCAATCGGAAACCATCGAGAACGAGCCGGTAGAACCCGCAGAATCAAAGGAGCCTACCGATGCAGACAGTTAACCTTGCCGCCCTGCAGATGACATCCGGTCCCGATGTGGATGCAAATCTGGATTTTGTTGAAAAGCAACTGTCAGAAGCGGCATTACCTGCCCATACTGTGGTGGTACTCCCGGAGTGTTTTGCGTGCTTTGGTACCCGGGACGGCTTTTTATTAAGTATCGCCGAAACGCCCGGAAATGGCCCGATACAATCACGATTGGCGCAGATAGCAGCGCGTTTTTCATGCTACCTGATAGCCGGGACCATTCCTGCTGCCTGCGCTGATCCGCAGAAATTTACCGCATCCTGTTTTGTCTACGGGCCCGAGGGGAATGCGTTAGACTGCTATCAGAAGATACACTTGTTTGATGCGGCAGTTGCCGACAATACCAAAGCTTATAAAGAGTCTAAATATACCCAGCCCGGTGAGCGCGTAGTGGTTATTGATACGCCGCAGGGGCGGATTGGCGTAGCAGTATGTTATGATGTGCGATTCCCGGGCCTTTTTGAAGCCATGGGCGATATTGATGTGCTGGTATTACCCGCCGCATTTACCCAGGTAACCGGCGCCGCTCACTGGCATACACTACTGCGTGCCAGGGCGATAGAAAAACAATGTTTCGTGGTGGCTGCAAACCAGACCGGTACCCATGAAAATGGCCGTGAAACCTACGGACACAGCGTGATATATTCCCCCTGGGGAGACATGCTGGCAGAGCAGGAAACTGCAACCTGCATTGTTCAGCATGCCGTGTCTCTGACAGACATCAATAAATACCGACAAGCCATGCCATTGGCTCAACATAATCGTTTCAGGAGTCACTTTGATAAATCAAGTTGAAACTCATTTGCTGGCTGATTCAGGGTTAACCCGACAATCGCTGGATACCGCACTTGCTTCGATTCATTCCCATCAAACCGATTACGCCGACTTGTATTTTCAATCCAGCCAGCATGAAAGCTGGGTGATGGAAGACGGTATTATTAAAGAAGGCAGTTTTAACCTGGAACGCGGCGTTGGCGTACGCGCAGTAAGCGGCGAGAAAACCGGTTTTGCTTATTCTGATGAAATCAGTGTGGAAGCCATTAGCAAGGCCTGTACCGCGGCCCGCAGCATTGCGCCTGCCGGTGGGCAGGTCAAGGTGGGTACCTTAAGTGATGTTACCCCGGCTCCGCGATACTCAGCCGATAATCCTATTCTGGCCATGGCCGAAGCGGAAAAAATTGCCTTGCTGAAAGCCGTCGACGGTTATATTCGCAAACAGGACAGCAGCATTAATCAGGTGGTGGTATCACTGAGCGGTGTTTACGAAGAAGTACTGGTAGCAGGTAGTGATGGGACCCTGGCAACCGATATTCGTCCGCTGGTGCGGTTAAACTGTTCGGTACTGATGGAAAACGGTGATCGTCGCGAGCGTGGTAGTGCCGGCGCGGGAGGAAGACATACTTATGCCTTTTTCACCCGGCAGGAAGATGGTCGCCCTTTTTACGAGCAGATAGCTGACGATGCGCTGCATATGGCCAGAATTAACATGCAGGCGATAGCATCGCCAGCGGGTTTAATGCCAGTGGTGCTGGGTAGCGGCTGGCCCGGTGTATTGCTGCACGAGGCAGTTGGACATGGCCTTGAAGGTGACTTTAACCGTAAAGGGGCCTCTACGTTTGCCGGCCGTATGGGCCAGCAGGTGGCCTCTAAAGGCGTGACTGTGGTAGATGACGGTACGCTGGATAATCGCCGCGGATCGTTGACTGTGGATGATGAAGGAACACCGACTGCGCGCAATGTGCTGATTGAAGACGGGGTTCTGACTGGCTACATGCAGGATAAAATGAATGCACGTCTGATGGGCGTGAAGCCTACCGGCAACGGCCGCCGTGAATCCTATGCACATTTGCCGATGCCACGCATGACCAATACTTACATGCTTGGCGGTCAGTATACACCGGAAGAAATCATCAGCTCGATTGATAAAGGTATTTATGCACCAAACTTTGCCGGTGGCCAGGTGGACATTACTTCCGGAAAATTCGTGTTTTCCAGTGCTGAGGCCTATCTAATTGAAAACGGCAAAATTACCGCACCGGTAAAAGGTGCTACCCTGATTGGCAATGGTCCTGAAGTCATGCAAAAGATTTCCATGATTGGCAACGATGTAGCGCTGGATCGCGGTGTAGGTGTGTGCGGCAAGGACGGTCAGAGTGTGCCGGTTGGTGTGGGTCAGCCCACCCTGAAAATCGATGAGCTGACTGTTGGCGGGACCAGCTAATCCTGGTCCAGCATATGTTCTTTAAGATATTGAAATAACTCGCGATACGCTTTGGGTGGCGCATTTTTGCTGCGTTCCTTAGCAATCGATCGATGAAATTGCCGAAGCTTTTGACGTTCCAGCGTCGGGTGTTCATCGAGGACGGCCTGAATGGCGTCATCGCCTTGGTCGGCAATGGCATCGCGGGTTTTTTCTAATTGATGGAAGCGTGCATTTTGCGCCTGATGCTGATGTTGCAACTTGGCCAGGGCTTCCTCAATAGGTGTTAAATCGCGACTGCGCATTAACTTACCAATAAACTGTAACTGGCGGCGAAAGCCATCTTTTTTACGGTTTATTTTGCGGGCCAGTGTGACGGCATCGGCCAGTTCATCATCCATTGGGATGGTTTTTATATGCGCGTCAGACAAATTTACGAGTTGTTCGCCGACTTGCTGGCGTAAGGCAGACAGGCGTTTAAGCTCAGATTTACTAACGAATTCATCGTGCTCGGGATAGCTGTCGTCGTTATCCCAATTCGCGTCATCATGCTGACTTGGGTCGTTCATTGGACTCTCGTTTAAAACTGATAATGTTGAATTGTAGCCATGAACAACGGACATTTATAGCGAAACTTCTATGCAGATCGAACAACAACTAGCAGAAATTCAATCGAAAGTGGCTGACACGCTTACTTTAGCGCTTAAAAAGGGCGCTACTCAGGCCGAAGCCAGCATGTCGAAGGTTGAGGGAATTGCGGTTTCCTCTCGCTTACGGGAAGTGGAAAATATCGAGTTTACCAACGATGGTGGTCTGGGGATCAGCGTTTATGTGGGTAAGCACAAGGGCAGCGCATCCACCGCCGATTTGAGTATGGAGGCGTTGGCCCTGGCAGTAGAAAAAGCCGTGGATATTGCCCGCTATACCAGTGAAGATCCTTGCACCGGACTGGCAGATGCAGAGCTGATGGCAACCGAATTCCCCGATTTGGATTTATATCATCCGGTACCACTGGATCCCCAGGACGCGATTAAGCGCGCGGTGGCGGCCGAATCGGCTGCCCTGGATTATGACCCCAGGATCACCAATTCCGACGGCGCCAGCTATAACGCGAATATAGGAATGCGGGTTTACGGCAACACACACGGTATTAATGCTGGTTACGCCAGCAGTCGGTACAGCCTGAGTTGTATGGTGATTGCCAGCCAGGATGATGACATGCAGCGTGATTATGCCTACACCGTTAGCCGTGATGCCAGTAAGCTGGATTCGCCGGAAGCTGTAGGGCTGGAAGCGGCAGAATGCACTGTGGCTCGCTTAGGCGCGCAAAAAATTAAAACCGCAACAGTGCCGGTGCTGATCGATAAGCAACTGGCCTCCAGTTTGTTTGGCCACTATGTTGGTGCCATCAGCGGCGGTTCACTGTATCGCCGTTCGTCATTCCTGCTCGACAAATTCGGTAGTCAGGTATTTCCTGAATGGTTGAATATTGTTGAGCGTCCTCACTTAAAAGGCGCACTGGCCAGCAGTAACTTCGATCACGAAGGGGTAGCGACCAAAGACATGAATATCGTTGATAGCGGTAAATTGTCTACCTACCTCTATACCAGTTACTCTGCACGTAAACTCAACACGGTGACTAATGGCCATGCCGGTGGCATTCATAACTGGATTGTCAGTGATACCGGTCAGTCAGACGCAGAACTGCTAAGAACCATGGGCACGGGGCTTTATGTAACTGAAATGATGGGCCAGGGCGTGAACATTGTAACCGGTGATTACTCCCGCGGCGCGGCAGGTTACTGGGTCGAAAACGGGGTCATTCAGTACCCGGTGCATGAAGTAACCATAGCCGGCACTTTGCAGGAAATGTTTGCCAATATTGTTGCTATCGGTGCCGAACGTGACGTCAGAGGCAGTGTAAATACCGGCGCAGTGTTATTGGAAAAAATGAAAATTGCCGGGGCATAAACGCCCTGGTGATTGTCGGCATCTTTTACACTTTGGAATAACTGGTCTGGTCTCTTTGTGGTAATGTAATACAAAACAAGGCATTACCTTTATGGTTTGTATTTTGCATTACCCGGTCTACTCCCGCTTTTAGTGAAAAAAATTAAATAAAATGAAAATGTTAAGTCGTCTTGGTGGTCTCATTTTATGTGCTTTTACGGCAACCAGCTTTGCATCGGCTGATAACGTTGGCACGTACAACTTAATTCTCAAAAATGATCTGAGCACGTCCAGTGATATTGAAGGCCGGATCATGATTGGTGGCGATATTAATGGCGCGTCTACAGATGTTGGCAGTCGTATCCCGGCCGATCCGGTGGTTGATGCGGTCACTGTGGTGGGGGATATCAACGCGCCGAGCCTTAAATCTCATAATGGTAATGTGGTTTATGGCGGTAACGCTACCCCCGGCAATATCGACATTCAGAATCATGCGGCGGCGCTTATTAAAGAAGATCAGTTATTACTGCAAACCCGGTTTGACGAAATCTACCAAAGCGTGATTGATGACAGTGATTATTACCAGACACTGACGGCAAACGGCACCTTTAATACTTCCGATATGAACAAAAAACTGTTCGAGTCGTCCAGCACCGATGACCTGTTGGTGTTTAATATCAACGGTAATGATTTGCAGAGT
>NZ_CAJXQY010000028.1 GCF_913058315.1 uncultured Alteromonas sp.
AACCAGTGACCCTCGCCTTGTAAGGGCGATGCTCTCCCAACTGAGCTAAGCGTCCGCTTTCTTTGTTACTTGCTGTGCTAAGCAAGTGGTGGCGTATTATAGAGAGCAAAGCGCGACTGTCAACAATAAAAATTAAAAAAATATCCTGCCAATGTTCGTTTGGCGAATAAGTAAACGAAAAGGCCTGTTTACGATGATTTTCCGAACAATTCTGGCCAGAAACAATAAAAATAACACTGCTGCTTTGTGGCACAGCCCAATGGCTGGTAAAATGCGCCCACTTTGAAAAACACGTTTAACAAAAGAGATTATTCATGTCGGTTGTTACCAGATTTGCACCCAGTCCAACGGGTTATCTTCACGTCGGTGGTGCTCGCACCGCATTATATTCCTGGCTCTATGCGAAAAGTCAGGGCGGCGAGTTTGTATTACGTATAGAAGATACAGATATAGAGCGTTCAACCGATGAAGCCAAACAAGCCATTCTGGATGGTATGGAATGGCTGGGTCTGACCTGGGATAAGGGACCTTATTACCAAACTGAACGGTTTGATCGTTATAAAACCATTATCCAGAGCATGCTGGATGAAGGTAAAGCGTATAAATGCTTTATGCCGGCAGAAGAGCTTGATGCCATTCGTGAGCAACAAAAAGAAAATGGCGAAAAACCCCGTTATCCGGGGACTTGGCGCGATCGTACCGATCACCCTGAAGGCCAGCCTTACGTTATTCGTTTCAAAAACCCACTGGAAGGCAGTGTAGTATTTGAAGATCACGTGCGTGGCCGAATCGAAATCAGCAATACTGAACTTGATGACCTTATTATTCAGCGCTCTGATGGTACGCCAACCTACAACTTCTGCGTGGTTGTGGATGACTGGGATATGGGGATCTCTCACGTGGTGCGTGGCGAAGACCACATTAATAACACACCAAGACAGATTAATATTTTAAAAGCTTTGGGTGCCCCGGTACCTGAATATGCTCATGTGTCGATGATTCTGGGCGACGACGGTAAGAAACTGTCGAAACGTCATGGCGCGGTAAGCGTAATGCAATATCGTGATGACGGTTATCTACCGCAGGCGGTTAAGAATTATCTGGTTCGCCTGGGGTGGGCGCACGGCGATCAGGAGATTTTCTCCGAACAGGAAATGATCGAGTTATTTAGCCTCGATGCCATCGGTCAGTCGGCCTCTGCATTTAATACTGAGAAACTGGTGTGGTTGAACCAACACTACATTAAATCGTTGCCTGCCGAAGAAGTCGCCAGTCATGCCATCTGGCATTTTGAGCAGCAGGGTATTTCGTTGGAAAACGGCCCGGCATTGACTGATGTAATAGCTATTCAGGCCGACCGGGTAAAAACATTAAAAGAGCTGGCGCAAATCAGCGCTTATTTCTACCAGGATTATGAAGAGTTTGATGCCAATGCGGCAAAAAAACACCTTCGCCCGGTAGCGAAAGAAGCGCTGGTTCTGGTTCAGCAAAAGCTGGCAGGCATTAATGACTGGAATCCACAAACCATTCAGGCTGCCATTAACGATACGGCTGAAGAATTAGGTGTAGGCATGGGGAAAGTGGGTATGCCATTGCGCGTAGCGGCTACTGGCAGCGGTAATTCTCCGTCGCTGGATGTGACCCTGAATTTGTTATCTCAGGACAAAATTGTTGAGAGAATAAACAAGGCGCTCACTTTTATAGCAAACAGAGAAAATTCCTAAAAAAAGCGTTGACATGATGGGGCGTGCTATCTAGAATGCGCCCCGCTGTCACGGAACAGTCACTGACAAAGTCAACGACATCCGTAACACAATTTGGGGCCATAGCTCAGCTGGGAGAGCGCTTGCATGGCATGCAAGAGGTCGGCGGTTCGATCCCGCCTGGCTCCACCAAATTTCTTTTCATGATGTATATCGTGGAATAGGCCGAAGTAAGTTGAGAATTATTAGCTTAGTAATTCGTGAGTTACACTCCAGCTTCTTCAGGACTTGAAAATCAGTAAGGCTAAGGTCGCTCATTTTGCAGAGCAAAATTCGCCTTACTGAAAATCCCGAAAGCAGTGCTTTCGGAAACAGATTTTCAGTCCCCTTCGTCTAGAGGCCTAGGACACCGCCCTTTCACGGCGGTAACAGGGGTTCGAATCCCCTAGGGGACGCCATCTATATCGCGTCACAGTCGATTAATACTGTGGATAGGCCGAAGTAAGTTGAGAATTATTAGTTTGGTAATTCGTGAGTTACACTCCAGCTTCTTCAGGACTTGAAAATCAGTAAGGCTAAGGTCGCTCATTTTGCAGAGCAAAATTCGCCTTACTGAAAATCCCGAAAGCAGTGCTTTCGGAAACAGATTTTCAGTCCCCTTCGTCTAGAGGCCTAGGACACCGCCCTTTCACGGCGGTAACAGGGGTTCGAATCCCCTAGGGGACGCCATCTATATCGTGTCACAGTCGATTAATACTGTGGATAGGCCGGAAGCTGAAATGCTTTCAGGACCGAAATATTCTGTGAGGAATGATTATAAGGTCGCTCGGTTACGCAGAGCTTACCTCGCCTTACAGAAATTTAGTGAAGCAACGCTTCACTAACAAATTTCTGTCCCCTTCGTCTAGAGGCCTAGGACACCGCCCTTTCACGGCGGTAACAGGGGTTCGAATCCCCTAGGGGACGCCATATTAAAAAAACCAGCCAATCGGCTGGTTTTTTTATGCGTGCTCTTTGGGATGAGAAGTCCTTATTCAACCTGCTAACTCATAAGTACTTCCGGAGTTTTTTCATTTGGGGTTCGACTGCCATGTCTGGAACATGGCAGAACGCGCTTTAGCGCGGCCCGAAGGGCAGAGTGCAGGACAGCACTCTGTAATCCCCTAGGGCTAGTCCGCTCGGAACGCCATATTAAAAAACCAGCCAATCGGCTGGTTTTTTTATGCGTGCTCTTCGGGATGAGAAGTCCTTATTCAACCTGCTAACTCATAAGTACTTCCGGAGTTTTTTCATTTGGGGTTCGACTGCCATGTCTGGAACATGGCAGAACGCGCTTTAGCGCGGCCCGAAGGGCAGAGTGCAGGACAGCACTCTGTAATCCCCTAGGGCTAGTCCGCTCGGAACGCCATATTAAAAAACCAGCCAATCGGCTGGTTTTTTCATGCCTGCTCTTCGGGATGAGAAGCCCTTACTCATTCTGTTCAGCTTTATATAACAGGCTAAGACAGTTATGCGTGTTCTGGTTACTGTGCAATTGGCCGTCACTTCATCCACTCTGCAATCATGCTACAATTCACCTGTAAATTTACTAGCAATAAGGTGATCAATGTATCCTATCGGCACACCAGGTAAGCCCTGGGAAGAAGAAGAAAAAAAACAATGGCTCGCGGCGCAATCAGTTAAGCGTAGTTACGCCGATGAAGTATTAAGTCAATTAGACGCCATGCCGGATTATTTTTCTGTTATTCAGTACGGTGCCTTGCCCTATGATGAGTCACGCTACCCACTTTATGCATTGTTACCCAGGCAGCCAATAGCAGATGCCCCCTGGGTACTGGTAACTGGCGGTGTACACGGTTATGAAACCAGTGGCGTGCAGGGCGCTTTGTTATTTGCGCGGGAATACAGTCAGGCGTATACCGGTAAAATCAATCTGATAGTGGTTCCCTGCGTAAGCCCTTGGGGTTATGAAACTATTAACCGTTGGGATCCGCTGGCTATCGATCCGAACCGCTCTTTTTATCCCGACTCGCCAGCGCCAGAGTCAAAACTACTCATGGACTTTATTGGCGCAATGCCGCAGGAATTTTTACTGCACATCGATCTTCATGAAACCACCGATACGGATAACAGCGAGTTTCGCCCGGCATTAGCGGCCCGTGATGCTATTGAGCAAAAAGCCTGGGAAATCCCCGACGGCTTTTATCTGGTGGCCGATGCCAAAGCGCCTCATCTGCCACTGCAGCAAGCGATTATCAACGAGGTGAAAAAAGTTACCCATATTGCTCCAACGGATGAAAACGGCCTGATTATCGGCGCGGAGGTGCCTTCTGAAGGCGTAATCTGCTATGACAAGAAAAAGCTCTTCTTATGCGGCGGATTTAATAATGCTACCTATTGTTCTACCACAGAGGTGTATCCGGACAGCCCGTCAGCTACTCCGGAAATTTGTAATCGTGCTCAGGTTGCGGCTGTAGAGGGCGCTTTACAGCATTTACTGAAGTAATGCGATAAATGGTCGATTATCGATGTCTGGATGTTTGGATTTCTAGACGTCTAAATGTATACTCCTCGCTATGCTTAACGCGTTGCGGGGATATCATGGTTTACGTTGCATTGTTATATGAAGGGGTAGGGCAAAGACTGGTCAGATATGAAGCCAGTAATGAAGCCGATTTTTTTGCTAAACTCGATGCCCGGTTTGGCTGCTATGTTTGTCTGTGGTTTACCGAGGAACTGATCGCGAATAATGAAAAAGTTCACCCCCAGAGTCCCTGTTGAACAGGCAATTGCTACATCGCCCTGCATTGGTAACTGCTGTCTGGATGATGAGGACATTTGTTTGGGCTGTCAGCGCCATATTAATGAAATCACTGGTTGGCACAGTGCCGATGCCACAGAGCGTCGCGCCATTTTAAATCGGTGTGAAAAACGCTTTGCTTTACGTTCAGGGCAGAAGTACCAATTCTGATGCCAGCGGCCTAATGTTCTGCTAAAATCCGCCCCCTTATTTTTTGAATACTGAATACTATGCGAGTTTTGTTGGCGCCGATGGAAGGCGTTGTTGATCATTTAATGCGCGACATGCTTACCCGGGTAGGCGGTTTTGATCTGTGCGTAACAGAATTCGTTCGTATCGTTGACCAAAAACTTCCCCACAAAACCTTTTACCGTCTGTGCCCTGAATTGCACGAGGGGGGGAAAACCCCCAGTGGCGTTCCCGTTCGCGTACAGTTATTAGGGCAGCACCCTCAGTGGCTGGCAGAAAATGCCTTAACCGCTGTTGAGTTGGGTTCTCCCGGCGTCGATTTAAACTTTGGTTGTCCGGCTAAAACGGTGAATAAAAGTAAAGGCGGCGCAGTGTTACTGCAATATACTGAGTTGCTGCATGATATCGTTAAAACTGTGCGAGAGGCAGTGCCCGCCCATTTGCCCGTAACGGCAAAAATTCGTCTCGGTTTTGAGGATAAATCGCTGGCTATCGACAATGCGGTGGCCATTGATGAAGCCGGTGCATCTGAGTTAGTTGTTCATGCCCGCACCAAAACCGAAGGCTACCGGCCACCGGCCTACTGGGACTGGATTAAAAAAATTCGCGCCAATACCCGTTTACCGGTGATTGCTAATGGTGAAATCTGGTCTTATGACGATGCCAAACGCTGCCAGGAAATGTCGGGCTGCGATGATGTAATGATTGGCCGCGGTGCTCTTGCTATGCCTAATCTGGCCCGTCACATTCGTGATAACGAGCCGCCGATGAGCTGGCCGGAACTGGCGCAACTGCTGATAGATTATTCCGGTTATGAGATATACGGCGATAAAGGCCGCTACTATCCAAACCGACTGAAACAATGGTGTGGCTACCTGAAGCGCCAATACCCCCAGGCGGAAGTCCTGTTTGATAATATCCGCCGGTTACAAAAGGCCGATGAAATTGTTGCGGTGCTACAACAATCGGCTGCCACTGCAAAATAGCTTTTGCTGCTTGTACGTTGTCTTGCTATTCGCTACCGTAAGTCAGACCCATCAGCATTGAATTAATGCATGATCGGTTATGGCACTCAAACGACAACTATTAGAACAAAGGTAATGCATGACTATTAACCTGAAGCAGTTAAGTCTTACTGCGGCGTGTTGCTGTGCTTTGCTGCTTTCTGCCTGTGCAGACGATAAAGCGGAAAAAGCCGAGCAGTCACCGAAAGTGACTATCGATAAAAATCCATTTCCCAGTCAATATACGCCTCTTCCTGGCGCGCCAACGGTGATTACCGGCGTCACTATTTTAGATGGCATCGGTAATAAAATTGATAACGGTATGGTGTACTTTGCCGACGGCAAAATTGCCGCTGTCGGTGAAAGCCTGGATATTCCCGCCGGCGCTACCGTAATCGACGGCACCGGTAAATGGGTCACACCGGGCATTATTGATGTACACAGCCATTTAGGGGTTTACCCTAATCCCTCTACCCATTCACATTCCGATGGAAACGAAATGGTTAAGCCAGTCACTGCGAATGTGTGGGCTGAACATTCGGTATGGCCTCAGGATCCTGGCTTTGGCCGTGCATTGGCCGGTGGCGTTACCGCGCTGCAAATCTTACCGGGCTCTGCCAACCTGTTTGGTGGGCGTTCAGTGGTGCTGAAAAATGTGCCGGACCGTACTATGCAGGAAATGAAATTTCCCGATGCGCCTTACGGACTCAAAATGGCCTGTGGAGAAAATCCGAAACGGGTTTATGGCAAAAAAGGCGGACCTTCAACCCGTATGGGCAATGTAGCCGGTTATCGCCAGGCCTGGGCCGATGCTGAAAACTATAGGCGTGCCTGGGAGCGGTACGAAGCGGACTATGATGCGGGGAAAAATCCAACGCCGCCCAAGCGCGATCTAAACCTCGATACCCTGATGGGCGTGTTAAAAGATGAGATCCGCGTTCATATGCATTGTTATCGCGCCGATGAAATGGCCGTGATGATGGATGTCATGAAAGAGTTCGGCTATCAGATCTATTCGTTCCAGCACGGTGTGGAAGCCTACAAGATTGGCGATTTACTGGCGGAGAATAACGTTTGTTCGGCAATGTGGGCCGACTGGTGGGGCTTTAAAATGGAAGCCTACGACGGCATCCGCGAAAACATTCCAATGGTGCATGAGGCCGGCGCCTGTGCGATTGTGCATTCCGACAGTGATTTAGGCATTCAGCGACTTAATCAGGAGGCTGCCAAAGCCTGGTCTGACGGCCGCCGTGCAGGCATTGATATCAGTCAACAGGAAGCCTGGATCTGGTTGTCAGCCAACCCGGCTAAATCCCTGGGGATTTTTGATGAAACCGGCTCATTGGAAGTCGGTAAAAATGCCGATTTAGTGCTGTGGAGTGCTAACCCGTTCTCAACTTATGCCAGAGCAGACAAAGTCTATATCGACGGTGGACTGGCTTTTGATCTCAGTGATCCGGCGACCTGGCCGGTGGCAGATTTTGAGTTAGGACAAGTGGGCGAGGGAGATATCAAATGAAGTCATTATTAACGATATGCCTGTTGGCAACGGTGAGCAGTGCCGCCCTGGCCGATAAACTGGCAATTGTTGGCGGTAAAGTGTTTACCGGCACGGCGCAGGGGACACTCGATGCCGCTACGGTACTTATTGAAAACAATAAAATAGTTTCGGTTAATACGTCATCCTCAGTGCCTGAGGGCTACACAACAATTGATGCCAGCGGTAAGTATGTAACGCCGGGGTTGATTGGTGCTTATACTCAGTTGGGTCTGGTTGAGGTCAGCAGTTCCGCCGGCACAGTAGATGCTTCGGTATCATCGAATCCTGTTTCATCTACCGGCGCGGCTTTCGATGTTAGCTATGCGGTGAATCCGGATTCCAGTTTGCTGGCGATTAGCCGGGTTGAGGGGATCACGTCGGCAGTTAGTGGTATTTCGCGCAGCGACGGCTTATTTCATGGACTGGGCGCGGTAATCACGCTATCCGGCGCCGCTGATTCGATATTAAAACCGCAGGCATTTACGGCCGTGAATGTGGGTAACAATGGGGCAGACAGCCGCGGCGGTTCCAGAGCTGCACTGTGGGTGATGTTGAACGAAGCCATCAGTGAAGCCATGCAGGTAAGTGATGCCGCACAGTTGAGCCCGTCATCTGAATGGCATGGACTCAACAGCCGGGCTGACATCAAAGCCTTAAAGCCAGTGGTAGACGGTACAACACCACTGCTGATGTTTGCCGATCGCGCTGCGGATATTCGTCAGGTGATCGCGTTTAAACAGCGCTATCCCAAAATCAGGGTGGTACTGGTAAAGGGTATGGAAGCCTGGCGTGTCGCGGATGAACTGGCGGCGGCGGATATTCCGGTGATTATCGATCCGGAATTTAATTTGCCTGGCAGTTTTGAACAGCTCGGTGCAACCCTGGCCAATGCCAGTCGGCTGGAAGAGGCGGGGGTAATGGTCGCAATGGGAATGGAGACTCATAATATCCGCCTGGCGACTCAGCATGCGGGTAATGCTGTGGCGTTTGGGATGTCCTGGGAGAGTGCAATGGCAGCTCTCACAGTAAATCCGGCCAGCATTTTTGGTATGTCGGACCAACTCGGTGTACTTAAGAAGGGGGCAAAAGCCGATGTAGTGGTCTGGAGTGGCGATCCGCTGGAGGTTACCGAAGCACCGGAAGTGGTGCTCATCGATGGCCAGCAGATCGACATGACATCCCGTCAGATCAAACTTCGGGACCGCTATCAACAGCGGGCTGAGTCGGGCGAGACATCACAGTATATTCGCTAGTATTGCAAGCGACGCGATAAGCCGGTAGCTCAAGCTGCCGGCTTTTTTTTGCGGCGAGCTAATGGTTAGTCGCTATTCGTTGTCAGCCCCTGACCCAGGTAAGTGATTCGCTGGCTGGCGACATAGCAAACCAGTTTCACGCTCATGGCATACATCAGGGTGAGCACCGAAACCGCAAACGCCGGGCCAATAACCTTAACTTCAGTGATGTTAGAGCCCATAGCTACCCAGCCCAGCAGGGTCATAATAGCGCCCAGCCACAAACAGGACGAGCCAAGCACATCAAACACCATGGCACTGCTCTGGACATGCCGCAAAGATTCAACGTGCCCTGACAGCAGGCTGCTAAAAGCTTGTTTAACCTTTGCCGGCGAGGTAACCGCTAGGGTAAATACCAGCGCTGGTGGCAAGGTAATAATAAACGATGGCACATCAAAGAACATACTGCTACCACCGGAGAGCTCCATGGCAAAAAAGGTTAATCCGGCAAAAAATACAATACTGAATGCAAACATAATAAGCGCCTTTTGTGTTTGGTTAACAAAGTGAAATGAAGTGATCAGTGCCTGGCGCCAGTACCATAACTGACAGGACTGTTTATTGTGTTTAAGTTGAATTTCTCTGAACTGTTCTTCGAGGTCGCCCAGCAAGGGGTCCTTAAGATGCGCCGGCAGGATTTTCGCCAGCAATGCCTCGGCCAGGCGTGGTGGTGAGTTATTGTTCACTACTGCACCCCAACAAAACTCAGTTTTACATCCCGCCACATGGCATCCAGTGACTGGCGTGTTTCTGCTAACGCTCGCTTACCTTCCCCCGTTATTTTAAAATATTTTTTTGCCCGTCCTCCCCGTTCAGCAGTAGCTTCTCCCATTGCTGAACTGAGCAGTCCTTTCTCTTCAAGCCGGGTTAAGGTGGTGTACAACGCGCCGATACTGACGTCCCGTTGAATTACGTCGAGCAGTATCTGACGAATAGTGGTGCCATAAGCCTGTTCCCCGAGGCGTAAAATGGCGAGTAACACAAACTGTTCAAACTCACCTAAAAATCGTGACTTACCCATACATGTTCCAACTGTATTTTGTACTACAAAGTAAAAGAAATTGGCGTAAGTGTAGTTTGTTCTACAATGTAAAGCTAATAAAAATTGATACGTTGGTATGTGCGCGTATAAAAAACACAGCCAATTTTATTCAAACACGGTAAATAAACCAGAAACGGCGTCAATCGCTGCCTGTCTTTCTGTCAGAATTTTAAAAAATATCAGCAAACTACAGCAAATTGTCCTATGCTAGTGGTATCTGAGAATTGTATTATCTTTAACCATTCTCGCTCTGCGTTTGTGCTGGCGTGCCAACGGTTAAATGACTTCGTTTATTGAAATAGGATGGTCTTGCGTAGTCACAAAAAACCTCATCAAAAACATCGCCCGGTCTGGCTATTTTTAAGCGTATTCACGGTTATCGTTTCGGTCACTCTGGCGGCGGATTATGGTGCCAGTAAGTGGCAACGGGAAGAGCAAATTAACCGGGTTACACAAAAACTGGGTTTGCTTCGTTCTAACCTGGAGTTTGAGCTCTATACAAATATCGAGCTGATCCGGGGGGCTGCCGCTTACATATCGTTGACTCCCGAAATCGATCAGGCTGGCTTTAGCCGCTACATGAGCCGCTTGCTGGAACAGCGCAATAACATTATCAATATCGCCGCGGCGCGCGGATTTGTGGTCAACCTGATTTACCCCGTAGCCGGTAATGAAAAAGCCTTAGGTCTTGATTATCGGATTAATGAAGAGCAGCGGGAGTCGGCTTTTACGGCTGCTGATACCGGCTCGCCGGTACTGGATGGTCCGGTTAGTCTGGTTCAGGGGGGAGTGGGGTTTATAGCGCGATTACCCGTTATCAATGATAGCGGCGTATGGGGAATAATTTCTGTTGTACTGGATTATCGCGGCGTACTAAGTGACGCCGGCTTCATCGAAGATGCCGATCTCGATATACTGATCACCGGCCGGAATGAGTTTGGTAATATGGCCGAAATCTTTCGCAGTCAGGCCGTAGGCACTATTCAAACGCCGGTTCAACTGTCTATTCAGTTGCCCTACGGTGAGTGGCAGCTTTCAGCGCAACCTGCCGGGGGCTGGGTCTCTTTTCAGTTTCACCCTTTGTTCTGGGTGCTGGCTTTTATCATTAATGCCTTTGCCTTTTATATTGTCCAGCTGAGGTATAACAATTCCTTATTAGAGCAGGAAAAGCTCGAAGCCCTGACGACCTCGGAAGAAAAGTTTCGGCAATTTTTCTCAGCGCACGCAGTGGTTATGCTGATTGTTGATGACGCTGGCAATATTGTAGATGCGAACGACGCGGCGTTGAATTATTACGGCTACAGCGCCAGGCAGTTTTCCGGTATGACGGTGTTTGATTTACAGGCACAGGAACAAACTTCTATTATGTCGAGGGTAAAACAGGCGCTGTTACAACGGTCGACAACATTCAATGTTAAACATCGCCTGGCCTCAGGTGAAGTGCGTGATGTAGAGGTGTTTAATACCCCGGTAGATAGTGGCGGCCAGCGATTGCTTTACTCGCTGGTTATGGATACCACTGAGCAACTGGAGTATCAAAAACGCTGGGAGTTGAGTCAGCAGGTATTTAATCACAGCCTGGAGGGGATTGTGGTTACCGATACGCATCACAAAATTGTGTCAGTTAACCCGGCATTCACTGAAATCACCGGCTACTCAGAGTCTGAAGTGATTGGCAGATCTCCTTTCTTCCTTGGCGAGGGAGTAGTGGAAGAACGGTTTATGGTAGCCATGTTACAAACTCTGACTGAATCCGGTTTTTGGCGCGGTGAGATATTAAACCGGCGTAAGGATGGCACGGTTTTTCCTGAATTACTCAGTGTCTCGGTGGTTAAAAATGACCGCGGTGACATTATTAACTACCTTGGCGTTTTCTCGGATATTACTAATTTAAAACAATCTGAAGAAAAGCTCGAACACCTGGCTCATTATGACTCATTAACCGGCTTACCTAATCGGGTGCAGTTTCAATTACACCTTCAGCACGCGGTGTCGCGCAGTGAACGTTCAAATCAGCAGTGTGCTTTACTTTATCTGGATCTCGACCGCTTCAAAGTGGTCAATGACAGTCTTGGCCATCTGGCCGGCGACGAGTTGCTGAAAATGGTAACCGAGCGTCTGTTATCACGGTTAAGAGCATCGGATATACTGGCTCGAATGGGCGGCGATGAGTTTGTGCTGCTGGTGGAGGAGTATCATCAGCGTGAAGAACTTGAAACCCTGGCACGCAAACTCATTGCTGAAATGAACCAGCCCTTTTATCTGGCTGGCGAACAGGAAATCAATGTTGGGGGGTCAGTTGGCATAGCCTGTTTCCCGGAAGATGCCAACAACAGTGAAGACTTATTGGTGCGCGCTGATGCGGCCATGTATAAAGCAAAACAGGCCGGCGGCGCTGCACTGGCATTCTTTACTCAGGATATTCTCATAGAAGCCAGTTCCCGACTGACCATCGCCGCGGAGCTGAAAAGGGCGATCGCCGAAAATGAGCTTGAATTATTCCTGCAACCTCAGTTGGACAGTGCCAGTGGCGAAGTGGTGGGGGCAGAGGCCCTGTTGCGTTGGAATCACCCGGTAAAAGGGTTTCTTACCCCGGCGGCCTTTATTGATGTGGCAGAGCAAACCCGGGCTATTCGACTGGTCACGGGGTGGTTGGTAAAAGAGTCCTTTGGCATTATCAAACGCTGGGAACAGGCTGGTCGGGACTTGTTTTTGTCATTCAATATATCGGCCCTCGATTTAGCCGACAACGAACTGCTGTTAAGGATGACAGAAGAACTCAAACTTCAGCAAATTGACCCGGCCTATATTGAGCTGGAAATTGTGGAAAGTGCCATCATCGAAAACTTTCAGTCAGCAAGTGCCATTTTATCAAAGCTTCGCGAAGTCGGGTTTCATGTGGCCATCGATGACTTTGGTACCGGTTACTCATCGCTGGCGTATCTCGATAAGCTGCCGGTGGATAAACTCAAAATTGATCGTGAGTTCACGTCCAAGCTAGAACTTGGCGAAGGTGCAGGTATTGTAAAATCCATTGTCGACCTGGCAGCTAACTTTGACTTGCGGGTACTGGCTGAAGGGGTGGAGACTTTCGAACAGGAACAACTGCTCAAACAACTCGGTTGTCATCGGGTACAGGGATTTTATTACAGCAAACCCGTACCGCTGGCAGAGTTCGAACAAAAGTATTTGTTACCTCAGGCGTAGGTATCGATATTGCGGCCTACTGAACCGGTGGTTGCCGTTGGCTGGGAAGATGACGGAGGAGTGGGCGTCGGCGCATCACTCTGATTACTCTCAAGGCGTTCCTGACGTGGCGACTCGCTGCGTTCCGCGGGCTCTGGCGTTGGTCGCGAGTACGCACTGTCGATGGGTGATTGTCCAATTTCCATTCTTTACCCCTCAAAATAGCTGTTCAGTTAATATCCAATTATAGATGGATTTATCAAAAATGCGATTATTTCCCGGTGTCGGAAAACAAAAAAGGCGATAGCTGCTGGTGCATAAACTCTGCAATAAGCGGTTGGCCTTCGGCGTTGGGGTGAATCCCATCGCGCTGCATCAGAGATTCATCAAGGGCGATATCCTGCAGGAAAAACGGAATTAGCGGAATATCCTGGGCATCGGCAACCTGTTCAAAGGTATTGCTGAACATCTGATTATAGCGTCGACCGTAGTTGGTCGGGATTTCCATATCCTGAAGATAAACCCGGGCACCGTAGTCTTTGACCAATTGCACCATCCGGGTAAGGTTGTTCTGCAGCTTGCCAACGTTATGCCCCTGCAACCCATCGTTACCGCCGAGTTCAATTAATACATGGGTAGGCTGATGTTGCTCAAGCAAGCGGGGCAGTCTGGCCAGGCCGCCATCGGTCGTTTCGCCACTAATCGCAGCATTTATCACATCAATCCCGCGTTGCTCGTCGAGCCAGATATTTTGTAACAAACTAACCCAACTTTGTGCTTGCAACAAACCATAGCCCGCACTTAGGCTATCTCCAAGTATAAGCAAGCGTGTATCTGATGGCGTTGAGCTGCTTTGCTGACTGGCAGGCTTAGCAGTCGCTGATTGCGCCAGTAATTGATCTGAAAACAGTACAAAAGGTATTAGTAATACCAGTGTTTTTATCCACTTAAGAGTGGGTCCACGACGGAATAAACAATGACAAATCAAAACGACAATAGCTCCTATATGATTCAAACCAAAGACATTACTAAGACCGTTAATACGAGTGAAGGTTCGTTACAGATCCTTCAGCCTATTTCCTTTGAAGTCAAGGCCGGGGAGTCCATTGCTATTGTCGGGGCGTCCGGTTCCGGAAAATCCACCTTGTTGAGCTTACTTGCCGGATTGGATGAAGTCAGCAGTGGCGAGATATTTCTGGACGCTGCGTCGTTGCATAACATGGACGAAGAACAGCGAGCCCGACTGCGCGGCGCGAAAGTGGGGTTTATCTTTCAAAGTTTCATGTTGGTGCAAAGCCTGACGGCGATTGAGAATGTGATGCTACCGGCTGAAATTGCCGGCTTGCCCGACGCTCACAAACGCGCCCAGGCGATCCTTGAACAAGTGGGCTTAAGCCATCGCGCTCACCATTATCCCAATCAATTATCGGGGGGTGAGCAACAACGTGTGGCCATTGCCAGAGCCTTTATCGGGCAACCTAAAATTCTGTTTGCGGATGAGCCAACCGGCAATCTGGATGCTGCTAACAGTGTCAGAGTTGAAGACTTATTGTTTAACCTGAACCGGGAAATTGGCACCACCCTGGTGCTGGTGACACATGATAATGAACTGGCCAAAAAGTGTGAACGGCAACTGCAGATGCAGGCCGGAGAGCTAACCGAAATTACCGTTTCCCCGCTGGCCGCAGAGGAAAAGGATCTCGCATATGGTAGCTAATCTTGCCTGGCGGTTATTTAAGCACGAAGCCCGGCGGGGCGAGCTCACTATCATTCTGTTTGCCATTATTCTGTCGGTCGCCGCCGTGTTGTCGTTGTCGTTATTCAGCGAACGGCTACAGGGGGCGCTCGTTGAGCGGTCTTCGCAGTTTATTGCCGCAGATAGTCAGCTGCGCTCGCGCAAGCCTATCAGCGACGATTGGAAACGCCAGGCCGAAGCCGATGGGCTGGCCACTGCTGAGCAGGTCAGTACCCGGTCCATGGCCTTCGGTGAACAAAAAATGTCGCTGGTGGATTTACGGGCCGTGAGTCCGCAGTATCCACTCAAAGGTGAAATTCAGCTCGCTGACAAGCCTTTTGGTACCCCCTCAGCCACTGATAAATCGCCGCTTGCCGGTGAAATATGGATCGACTCCAGGCTGTTTCAGCTGCTTGACGTCGAGCTGGGCGATACGGTGTATATTGGCGACGGCGAGTTTACAGTAAGTCAGGTGTTATCAGAAATTCCCGATCAGGGATTCAGTGTTTTTAATACCGATCCTATGGTGCTGATAGCGCTGGACGATTTGGCCCGAACGAATATTACCGGGCCGGGCAGTCGGGTAACGTATAAAGCGTATTTCGCCGGTGAGAATTCGCTGATTGAAGCCTATTATGACTGGCTTCGACCGAATCTCGATGACGAATTACACCGCTGGCAGCAGGTCGGGGATGATGATTCCGCCATTGGCCGCTCGGTTGCCCGCGCAGAACGGTATTTTCTTCTGGCCAGCCTGCTGGCCATTGTGTTGGCGGCGGTTGCGATAGCTGTGGCAGCACAGCGGTATAGTCAGCGCCATTTTGATCCGGTGGCTATCCTTAAAACCCTGGGCGCAACCAAACAAATGATTCGCCGGGTGTATGTGTTGCAAATTATGTTTATTACCCTGCTGGGGATCCTCATTGGCATCATTGCCGGTGTCATTATTCAGCAGTTGGTTGTCTCGGCTCTTGCTGGTCAGGTAGATGTGTCGCTGGATGTCTGGCACTGGCGACCGGTCTTTATCGCCGTGCTTACCGGCTCCATTTGTGCCGTGCTGTTTTCACTTTATCCGCTGCTTAGGTTATTTTCGGTACCACCCTTGCGGGTATTGCGTCGCGACATGGACTCAGGGTTAAGTTCCAGAGGGCTGCAGTTCGGCGCATCAGGCGGCGCTATTTTCCTGCTCATGTGGGTTTACAGCCGCGATCTGGAAATCAGTGCCATCTTATTTGGCTCCGGTGTACTCCTGGTGATTACCCTGTTAGGTGTCACCTTTGGCCTGATAGCCGTCGGCCGGCGGTTAGGACAGGGGGCAATGGGCTCATGGCAGCTGGCGTGGGCCCGTATTCGCCGCCGCGCTATGGATAACAGCGTGCAACTTATCAGTTTCTCGGTAACCATTATGCTGTTGCTGGTGGTTCTGGTAATGCGCAACGATATGATTGCTCAGTGGCGAGCACAGTTGCCGGTGGATACGCCCAATTACTTTATGGCCAATATTACCGAGGCGCAAAGAGCACCGCTGGAGGCACATTTTGCCGATAATCAGGTCAGTGTGGACGAATTCTATCCGGTGGTCCGTGGCCGTTTCGTGGCAGTCAATGATGAACGGGTAAATACCGAAGTCACCAAAGAAGAAGATCCGGAGCAAAGCGAAGGGCGTCGAGGCCTTGGCCGGGAAGCTAACCTTAGTTGGAGCGAGCGGTTACAGCGCGAAAATACGGTAGTTAAAGGGCAGTGGCACGAAAGCTGGCAACCCGATGGGCAGGATATGACTGAAAGTGGTCAACAAATTTATCCGGTATCGGTAGAGGAGGGCGTTGCGACCCGGTTGAATATAGCGCTGGATGATCTACTGACCTTTAATGTGGGCAGTGAAATTGTGGTGACCCGGGTAACCAGTATTCGAGAAGTTAACTGGCAAACCATGCAACCTAACTTTTTCTTTGTACTGCATCCGGCAGCGATGCAGGAGTTCAGTGCCACTTACATTACCAGTTTCCACCTTGATGGCGATCGTAAAGCCGATATCACGGCGCTGATGCTGCCCTTTAGTTCGGTCACCCTGTTTGATGTGGATGCCAGAATTAACCAGGTACGCGAAATTATCGACCAGGTATCACTGGCCGTGGAATTTATTCTGGTACTGGTTCTAATAGCCGGTTCCCTGGTACTGTTTGCGCAAGTTCAGGCGAGCATGGATGAACGTCAGCAGGAACTCGCTATACTGCGCACATTGGGCGCTAAAGGCAGCCTGATCCGCTTCAGCGTTATCAACGAGTTTTTGATTATTGGCACCGTTGCCGGCCTGATGGCTGCAATGGCCAACGAAGTCAGTCTGTATTTGCTGCAAAGCCGGATTTTCGATATGCAGGCCTCTATGCACTGGGAATACTGGGTTATAGCTCCGCTGGTTGGCGCTTTGGTTGTTGGCGTGTTGGGGGGGATAGGGTGTTATCGCCTGTTACGTCTCAATACCGGGCAATTACTGCGTAAAATGGTGTAAACAAGGAACGGCCCGGGGGCAGGCCTCGGGTTGTAGAGAAGGGAGCAGGCGTTGTTAAGCTTTGAACAGGTCAGCCATCATTTTGGTGCCAGAACGCTTTTTGGCAATTTAACACTTTCACTGCCCGAGCCACGGGTAGTGCTCACCGGCGCTAATGGCTCCGGAAAAACCACACTACTGCTAATTGCCGCTGGTATTCTGATACCCAGCCTGGGCGCCGTGCGGTTTAATCAGCAAAATGTCGCTGAGACTGCCATGCGCCGAACAATCGGTATCAGCGCCAGCAAAGTTAATCTGCCGGGCTTTTTTAAGGTCACTGAAATGCTGGCTTTTCATGCGCGGCAGTTTCACTGTGTTCCGGATTGCCATTGGGCCGATTATCCGTGGGTTACCGCATTTGGCTTAACCCCTTTTATTAATACACGGGTGCAGGATCTCTCACTTGGCAATTACAAAAAGCTCAGTCTTATTCTGGCTCTTATGCACGAGCCCGAGTTGCTGTTACTGGACGAACCCACCAACGGGTTGGACGACAAAACCCGTGACGCGCTTCAAGGCTGTTTTGCCGCTTACAAAGGTCAGTTAGTGATTGCCAGTCATGAACCGCAGGTCTTCTCAAGTGCCAATGACGTGCGTCATTTGCACCTCGACGCGAGCGGAGTACACGATAAGTGAACTACTGGCAATTTCGCCGCCAGCTCTATCAGCACGCCTTAAGACAGTGGCTGGAAAGCCTCACCCAGGTAAGCACCGGCATTGTAGCGTTATTCCCGATGGCCCTTTACGCCTTGTTGCTGTTACCGCTGCTGGCCCTTGGAGTGCTGGCCGATAAGGACGCTCAGGGAGAGAGTTTTTTCTATACATTATGGGGTTACCTGCTGCTGGCATATTGTTGGATAGCCATGCAAAAACAAGCACTGGCAGCGGCTGATCACGCCATGTATGACCGCTCGTTACCGGTTTCAGGCTGGCAACGGGCAGTCACTGAACTGGGCTTGTTATTGTATGCGGCCAACGTCTTTATTCTGGCACCGGCTGCCGTGCTTGTGGCCATGGTGTACGGCCATTTTGAAGAGCTGTTGCGTGGAGAACTGTGGATTTCGGTTGCTCAGCTCTATCCGGTCAGCGGGTTACTGGTTTTGACTTTCTATTATTGCCAGAGTGCGATGGGCTCGGTAAAACCCTGGCTCAGCTTAGGCCTGTTGCCACTGATAGCCATGCCGTGGGCAGGCCAAATGCAGTCGCCCTGGCTTTGTTTACTGGGGCTGGTAGTGGCCGTTTTGGTTGAGCGCATGGTTCGCTTACCCGCGCCATCCCTGGCCGCTTTGCCACAAGGGTTCTGGCGTCTGTTTTTGCAGCAGGATATAAATCACACCAAGCCTACCTTGCTGCGAGCTGTGGTGATCCTGCTGCTACTCGTCATAAGTGCAACGTTTATCAGGCAAATTGACATCAGTGCCAGGGCACCCGCTGGTATGTTAGTGGCCTTTGTACTGGGCGTTATTTCGGCAACAAAGCTTTTGGAGCTGCAGTCACTGCGGCGCCGTTACCACTACTATTTGAATGCGCTGCCCCTGAACCATCATAATGGCAACGTTCAGGCACTCGCTTATTGCCTGGCATATTGCCTACCTGTCATTCTGCTTATAGTAAAGTTTGACCTGTTATCGCTGAGTCAATGGGGATTTTTCTTTTTGAGTTACGCCACCACGCAAGCGGGTATTCTGCTCAGGCCCGGATACTATCTGTTTTTTCCACTGCTAACAGGGACTCTTGTTGTTCTTGTCAGCTTGCTTGTTTAACTTTTTTCTGTCTCAGCAAACGCCTTATCCACGGTGTCGAATCTGAACTCAAAGCCGGCATCAAGCAACTTCTCAGGGATAACCCGCTGACCAGTGAGTAGCATGTCTGCTGCTTCACCCATCATGATTTTTAATGCGAACCCCGGCATGGGAATAAAGGCCGGGCGATTAAGGGCACTGGCAAACGCGCTGACAAAGTCTTTATTGGTTACCGGTTGGGGGGCGGTTAAATTGAATGGACCGCTACACTGAGAATGGGTAATCAGAAAGCTAATCGCGGCCACCATGTCGTCCAGGTGGATCCAGGACATATACTGGTCACCGCTGCCTATGGGGCCACCAAGGCCGAGCTTGAAGGGCAGCCGCATTTTATCCAGTGCGCCGCCGTCAGCCGCCAGCACCACTCCGGTTCGCAGCAGGCATACACGACAGTGCTGTTTAACCGTTTCGGCTATCTGTTCCCAGCGATGGCACACCTCATGGGTAAATTCCTGATGGGGTTCAGTGTTGTTTTCTGTGACCTGTTTGTCGCCCTGACGGCCATAGTAGCCAATAGCGGAACCTGATATGAATGTATGCGGGGGCGTTGTGGATGCGTTGATTTTTGTTACCAGCGAGGTCGTCAGCTGCCAACGGCTCTGGCAGATCTGGTGTTTTTGCTGACTGGTCCAGCGCTTATCGGCAATGGGTTCTCCTGCCAGGTTTATCACCACGTCATAGTCATTAAAATCTGCAAGTGTGTCGAGGTTATCAACAACCGTCACGGCGGCTGGCAGAACAGACCGTGCTTTCGCCTCTGAACGGGTGAGCACGGTGATTTGATGTGCAGGGGCAAGCTTTGCTATCAGATGTTGCCCGATAAGGCCTGTGCCGCCAGTTATGAATATTTGCATACATGCTCCGTTACACTCTTTGTACCTGGCTGCGCGCTCAGGGCTACCTAATTCTGGTTAAATCTGGTAGCGTGGCATTTTGCCAGCGAAACCAGTCTTTTATGTCAACTCTGTCGCCAACCGCTAAAGCCCTGCTCATTTTTGCCAGCCTGATTGTAATACTGGCCGGGATTAAAGCTGCCAGCACTATTATGGTGCCGTTCTTTTTATCCGGCTTTATCGCAATCGCCTGTGGCCCGTTGATTCTGTGGATGTCGAAATACCGCATCCCACGATGGCTGTCTATTACTCTGGTTATACTGTTAATTGTGGTATTTGGTTTTATGTTGGCGGGTTTAGTTGGACAGTCACTGGCTGAATTCCGCGAAAATATGCCGCAGTACCGGGAGAAACTCTCTGGTGAATTTACCTGGGTAGTGAATCAACTCGCGCGTTTTAATATTCATGTGGATAAAGATTTAATTATTTCCTATCTCGATCCGGGCATGGCCATGTCTATGGTAACTAACTTTTTAAGTGGGATGGGCGGCGTGCTGTCTAATCTGTTTTTAATCCTGCTTACTGTGATTTTTATGCTGTTTGAAGCGGAAGGGATCCCAAGACGCCTGCATATTGCGCTATCTGATCCCCAAATGAAAATGCATCACATCGACCGTTTTATTCAGTCGGTTAACAGTTATCTGGCGATTAAAACGGTGGTCAGTCTGGCCACCGGTCTGCTGGCCGGTACCTGGTTGTATATTCTGGGAGTCGATCATTTTCTGCTCTGGGGCGTGCTGGCGTTTTTGTTTAACTATATTCCGAATATCGGTTCTATTATTGCCGCTGTACCGGCAGTATTGATGGCGCTGGTACAATACGGCGGCGGGGAAGCCGGCCTGGTGGCGCTGGGTTTTGTGGTGATCAATACTGTTATGGGCAATGTGGTTGAACCCCGGTTTATGGGGCGCGGTCTGGGCCTTTCAACGCTGGTGGTTTTCCTGTCGTTAATTTTCTGGGGCTGGCTGCTGGGGAGTGTGGGCATGTTACTTTCTGTACCGCTAACAATGATTGTGAAGATTGCCCTGGAGTCCCGGGAAGAAAGCCGCTGGCTGGCCATTTTATTGTCCAGCGATGGGGAAGCCGTGCTCGATGAAGCGAAACATCGTCATGCTAGCGAGGAGCCGGCAAAGTTACCCTGATACTTGCGCCGCCTGAGGCTGAACGCTCAATGGAGAGTTTACCTTCATAGGCCGTGAGTAAATCGGTAACCACGGCCATGCCGATACCCTGACCGTCGGTGTAGGCATCGAGTCGTTGCCCGCGGTTAAGCAACCGTTCGACTTGTTCAGCCGGTATGCCCGGACCATCGTCATCAATGCACAACTCGGTTTGCCGCGATAACTGTTTAACCGAAACCACTACCTGGTGGCGAGCTGCCTTACAGGCGTTATCCATCAGGTTGCCGAGAATTTCCATCAAATCGGTTTTATCACCAAAAAATACGCCTTCATCACCGGATGCCTTAAGCTGCAATGCCTTGTCGCGATACACCTTATTCAGGGCTGCGATCAATTGCTCTGCAACCGGCATCACCGGCACGCCCTGACTCCACGCTGAGGCACCGGCTGAAGCCCGCTTCAACTGGCGCTTAATCAGGGCATCAATTTGTTGCAACGGCTCTCTGGCTGACTCGGGTAAGGATGAGGTACCCATTGCTACTGCCAGCGGGGTTTTGAGACTGTGAGCTAAGTCACCGAGGCTGTTCTTATAGCGCTCCCGTTGTTCAGCTTCGCCGGCCAGTAATTGATTAATGCTTTGTTTGAGCGGGGTAAATTCAGGCGGATAGTCTTCCATTAACCGGGTTTGGTTACCGCCACTGGCTTGCTGTATTTCGCCAATCAGCAACCGTACGGGCTTGAGCAAGGTGTTCATGCCTAGAATCAGTACCACCAATAATCCTGCGCCCAGGGCCCCGAGGTATTGCCATACGGAGCGCAGAAAGGCATCCCGCTCCTGCAAAAAGTCCTGTCTGTCGTTATACACATAAAAACTGACCGGGATATACCGTTCGCCATCATCGAACTCAGCCGTAAAGCTATAGGCGAAATACTCACCATCGGAATTCTCAAAGGCAAACTGAGTGACAAAATTTTCATCACCGGTAGCTGGCGTTGATGTCTGGGGATCGAACACGGTGTAAACACTGGAGGCGGATTGCCATACCAGTTCGTTATTAATGGTAATGGCGCCCAGATACCCGGAGTCGGGCAGGTTAAGCTGCTCATCGTAGAGCATGTCGGGCATCTGACTGACACCGTCATCAAACTCGAATACCGAGATCATGGCAAGGTTCATCAGCTTCAGTTCGCTGTATTTGGCTTGCAATAAACTGGAGGTATATGCCTTGGACAGTGTTAATACGGTAACCGGTATGAAAATTCCCAGGGCGAGTATGGCAATAAGCAAACTGCGCAGCCGCAGCGACAGGTTCGGCATTGGTTAGCTGCCGCTAGCGTCCTGAGCCAGTTCGCGACTTATCCTGTAACCCCGGCCCCGCAGGGTCTCAATGGGTTTTAAGGTACCTTCAGGGTCGAGTTTACGGCGTAAGCGACCAACAAAGACTTCTATCACATTGCTGTCGAGATCGAAGTCCTGATCGTAAATATGCTCGGTCAGCTCAGTTTTGGAAATTACCTTCTGCGGATGAAGCATGAGATATTCCATTACCTTGTATTCATAGGCGGTGAGGTCCAGTGCGCGGGCGTTAACGCGGATTTCCTTAGCCTGCATGTCGAGCACCACGGGGCCAAATTCAATCGTAGAGCTGGCCTGGCCGGACGCCCTGCGGATCAGCGCTTTGACCCGGGCGAGTAATTCTTCATTATGAAAGGGCTTGGTAAGATAGTCGTCAGCCCCGGCATCCAGTCCTTCCACTTTTTCCTGCCAGCGGTCGCGAGCGGTCAGGATCAGGACTGGCGTGCTGATATCACTGCTGCGTGCCTGGCGTATAACGTCGAAGCCATCGAGTTTGGGCAGACCAATGTCGATAACCGCTAAATCGTAATTCACTTCTTTTAGCTGGAACAAGGCTTTTTTACCATCGTCAGCCAAATCGACGCTGAATCCTTGTTGCTGGAATAAACTATCTAACTGCATCAGCAGACGGCTATCGTCTTCTGCGACTAATACTCTCACTAATTATCATCCTTGCGCTTGCTGGGTTTAACTTGTCCGGACCGTTTATCCACATCGAGGGAGACAACCCGGCCTGATTTCTTCAGCATTTTTACCCGGTAGGAGCTTTTCTTGGTGTCTACCTTCAACACTCGGCCTTCAACATGGCGCTTGGCCTGTTGAGCCGCCTGGGTCGAGTTTTTAACGGGTTTTTGCTTGTCTTGCCGGGCCATTGCACCAGGCGCACAGACAGTCAGCATAACAAGCAATACACCGGTCACAACGCTTTTGAACATGTCACTCCACTCGTTGGGTAGTACCCAATCATTCGTTATTATCAGCAGGATAGCCTGGTCAGGCTGAATATTGTCTGAATCGTGCTTAGGCTCATCCAGAACCTTATCGGGCACCATAAAAAGTCAGGCAATATTGCTCCGTCCTTAACCGTTATAAATTATAGTACCACCGGGGGAGAAGAGCGCAAAGCTTATAGCAGCTTTGCGCGGGAGGGGGAGTTAGGGCAACACTTTTTTGTAGGGCTTAACCACGACTTCCTGGTAAACCCCGGCATCGATATAAGGATCGGCGTCGGCCCAGGCCTGAGCGTCTTCCAGACTGCTAAATTCCGCTACGACCAGCGAGCCGGTGAAGCCTGCGCTGCCCGGATCATCACTGTCGATGGCAGGGAATGGGCCGGCAATTAGCAAACGCCCCTGATCTTTTAACTCATTGAGGCGCGCCAGGTGTGCCGGACGCGCAGCTAAACGCTCACCCAGGGTGTCGGGTTTATCCGTGGCGCATATCATATAGAACATGGGTTATTTTCCTGTGGCTGCTTTCATTTGCGACACAAACTGCCCCAGGGCAGCAAGCATTGCCGGTACGTCATTGAGGTTTTGCTCAATAAGGTTAACGGTAGCTGAGCCAGAGATGGCACCGGCTGCACCGCTTTCAATAGCATGCTTTACCTGTTCAGGGTTTGAAATCCCAAAGCCGAGCAGTGGCGGTGCTGCATTCACGCTGGTCAGTCGTGCAATTAATGAAGCCGCTGGCATGGTGGCTGCGGTTTCTGCCCCTGTTACACCGGCTCTGCCAAGTAAATAGGTATAGCCGGCCGACAGATCACCAATGGCTTTAAACGTGGCATCCGTGGCGTTAGGCGGCGCAATCAGTATTTGTTTAATACCGTTGGCATTGGCGGTATCAATAAATCGCTGTGCTTCGCGGATTGGCACATCGGCAATTAATATTGAATCGACGCCAGCATCAGCTGCTTGTGCATAGAAGCCTTCTACCCCTTTGGCCAGTACCAGATTGCTGTAAAGTAGCAAGCCTACCGGCACGTCAGGGTATTTTGCCCGAATGCGTTTCAGTAACTCGAAACAGGCGGCGGGGGTTACGCCGCTTCCCAATGCCCGGATACTGGCTTTTTGAATCGTCGGGCCATCGGCTACCGGGTCTGAAAACGGGATCCCCAGTTCCAATGCATCGGCGCCGCTCTCGATCAGTTGGGTAATGATTTTCTCTGACGTTTCTATGTCCGGATCGCCGACCATCACAAAAGGCACAAACGCGCCGGCGTTCTGCTCGTTTAAACGGCCAAACATGGCTGCATATCTATCCATTCAGGTCATCTCCCAAAATACTAATTACGTGACCAAGATCTTTATCGCCCCGGCCAGACAGGTTTACCACAATAATGGTTTCTTCTTCGGCTTCATCCGCCATGTTTAACGCATAGGCCAGCGCATGAGATGACTCAAGGGCGGGGATAATCCCTTCTTTACGCGCCAGTAACTGGAAGGCATTGAGGGCTTCTTCATCGGTAACAGAAAAGTATTCAGCCCGACCGATATCAGAAAGGTATGCGTGCTGAGGTCCTACCGCCGGGTAATCAAGCCCCGCTGATACGGAATAGCTCTCTTCAATCTGACCATCGGGGTTTTGCATAATATAGGTATAGGCGCCATGCAGAATGCCTTTGGTACCCTTGCCAATAGCGGCACCATGTTCTTTGGTATGTACGCCTTTACCAGCAGGTTCCACACCCACCAAGCGCACCGAAGGTTCATCAATAAAGTCGGCAAACATGCCGATGGCATTAGAGCCACCGCCCACACATGCCACTACGGCATCTGGCAGTCGACCTTCTTTCTCTAAAATTTGCGCCCGGGTTTCTTCACCAATCATACGGTGATATTCGCGTACAATAGTCGGGAACGGGTGAGGACCGGCTGCAGTACCGAGCAGGTAGTGTGCTTTGTCGTAGTTGGCTGACCAGTCGCGCAGGGCTTCGTTTACCGCATCTTTTAAGGTGCCTGAGCCTGAATCTACCGGAATGACTTCAGCTCCCATTAGTCGCATCCTGAACACGTTAGGTGACTGACGCTCAACGTCTTTTGCGCCCATGTAAATGCGAGCCTTTAAACCAAGCAGGGCACAGGCCAACGCAGTGGCCACACCGTGCTGACCGGCTCCGGTTTCGGCGATGACTTCGGTTTTGCCCATCCGTTTGGTGAGCAGTGCCTGACCCAGCACCTGATTGGTTTTGTGCGCGCCGCCGTGAAGCAAGTCTTCACGCTTTAAATAGAGTTTTACGTTAGGGTTAGACACCAGGTTACGGGTCAGGAACATCGAGGTTGGACGTCCTGCGTAATCTTTTAAAAGTGACATAAACTCGGCATTAAATTCCGGGTCATCTTTGGCATCAAGAAACGCTTGTTCAAGCTGATCCAGCGCAGGAATAAGCAGCTCGGGCACATACATGCCGCCGTATTCCCCAAATTTTGTATCTAATTGATTCATGAAATGTCCTGTTGAATATATCTGCCGGTTAATACTGACGACAAATAGTAAAAAGTTCGCTGACCTGCTGTGCAGACTTATTACCCGGGCTGTCTTCCACGCCCGAGTTGACATCTACAATGGCAACGCCGGTTGCCTGCGCAGCGGCAATATTCTGTGGGTTAATGCCACCTGCTATAACCAGTTTTTCGAGTTCCAGCTCATTGTGGATCAATGACCAGTCAAATTGTTGCCCGGTGCCACCGGTCTGTTTGCCAACCTGACAATCCAGCAACACCTTATCCAGCGTCTCATCGTCCAGCAGCGCATGGGTTAAATAAGGTAATTCCCCGGCTACGCCAATGGCTTGCCATATTTCACAGCCCTCTGGTAAGTTTGCTCGTAAGTGCTGGCGGTACATAGTGTCTTCATCACCATGCAACTGAACGGCTTTAAGGCCCAGCTCATTGGCAATTCCGAGTACCATTTCAAGTGGTTGGTTAACAAACACGCCGACGTAGTTACCCGGCGTAGCGGTAACGATTTCACGAGCCTGCTCGGGGCTAACACAGCGTTTGGAGTGAGCGGCAAAAATTAGCCCGCAAAAACTGGCACCTGACGCAAAGGCATGACGCACCTGATCCGGCTGGGTCATACCACACATTTTTACGGTACCGTAAACCAGTTGGTTGACGGCCAGCGGCAGATCCTGCTGGGCCATTAGCGCGCTACCGACTAAAAAGCCCTGACACAGCGGTGCCAGACGCAGTACGTCCTGGTGGGTATAAATACCCGACTCGCTGATTACGACGAACTCGTGAGTGGCTTCCTCAAGCAATGGTACCAGTCTTTCGGTGGTCGCCAGATCGGTTGACAGGTCGCGCAGATCGCGGTTGTTAATACCAATAATCCTGGCTTTTAACGCAATGGCGCGGTGCATTTCTTCTTCATTGCTGACTTCGGTCAGGATATCCAGACCCAGCGAGTCTGCCACATCAGCAAGCTGTTGGTAGGTTTCGTCATCCAGTACCGACAACATCAGCAAAATTGCATCGGCGTTGTAGTAGCGCGCGAGATAAACCTGGTACTCACAGACAAAAAAGTCTTTGTTAAGGACCGGTTGACTGACACGCTCGGTAACATAAGCTAAGTATTCAAATTTACCCTGAAAGTACTTTTCGTCGGTCAGCACAGAAATGCCCGCCGCATGGGGCGTATAGGCGGCCAGAATTTCATCAAGGTCGAATGTTTCGCGGATCAACCCTTTTGAGGGGGAGGCCTTTTTACACTCCAGAATGTAACCTGCATTCGGGCCATTCAAAGCCTCGAAGAGGCTTTTGGTGGATGGTGTTAACCCCTGCTTAATTTGCTCAAGAGGCGTTTCGGCCATGCGTGCTTCAATTTCGACACGTTTGTCTTCAACTATTTTCTCGAGGACGTTGCTCATGCATTTTCTTCCAGTTGACTGTGTTCAGCGACTTGTCTGATTAATTTGATTGGCGAGGCATCGGCCATGGCATTAAGCGCTTGCTCGGCACCCTGTTTAAAAGTGTTGGCGAACCCGGCAACTTTCAGTAGTGCACCGGCATTCATGGCAATGGCTTCGCGATGGGCCTGTTCACCTTCACCGCATAACGCCGCTTCAATAAGCTGCCGGTTCTCTTTTGGCTCACCACCGGCAATGGCACTGATAGGCGCATGGCTTAAGCCAAAATCGGCCGCTGTAACCGTATAGTGGGAAGTACTGCCATGATCGATTTCAACGACCTGAGTGGGGCCATGTAATGATAGCTCATCCAACCCGTCACCGTGGACGATTAACGCTTTACGTTGCCCCATCAGGGTCAGTGTTTGCGCATAGATATCCAACAGTTCAGGTGTATAAACGCCGTACACACCAAACGTAGGGCCGGCGGGATTGGCCAGCGGGCCGAGAATATTAAACAGGGTACGGGTCTTCATTTCGGCACGTACCGGGGCGGCGAAGCGCATACCCGCATGGTAAACCGGTGCAAACAGAAAACAGAAGTTTACCTCATCGAGGCATTTGCGCGCGACTTCCGGGGTAATATCGAGCTTAATGCCGCATTCGCGAAAGAAATCAGCCGAGCCGGATTTGCTCGACACGCTGCGGTTGCCGTGCTTGGCAACTTTAATACCGCAACTGGCGGCTACCAGTGCCGCAGCACTGGAAATATTGATGGTATGATGGCCGTCGCCACCGGTCCCTACGATGTCACCAAACTCATAGTCCGGTGTTGGATAAGGGCGTGCATTTGACACCATCGCACTGGCGGCCCCGGCAATCTCATTGGGGGATTCACCGTTGATTTTTAGCGCGGTCAGTAAGGTAGCGAGCTTCACTTCCGATAGCTCACCGTGCATCACCTGATTGAACACCGAAAACGATTCGGCCTGGGTCAGGTTTTGACCGTCGAAGAGTTTTTCAATTACCTTGCTGTAATCAGCCATGAGTTAATCCTCTTTGGTCAGGTAATGAATACTTTGCAGCAGCAGGCGACTGCCTTCTGCTGTCAGAATGGACTCCGGATGAAACTGGAATCCAAGCATTTTATCGTCTGCCTGGTAAACCGCCATCACCGTGGTACCAACTTTAGCCAGCGGCGCTAAACCGTCTGGCAGTTCCAGCGCCATCAGTGAGTGGTAGCGGGCAACGTGAAGCGGCTGAGGCATATTCGCAAACATGGCTTCACCAGTATGCGTAATGGCCGATGATTTGCCGTGCATCACATCTTCAGCACGGCCTACGGTGCCGCCATAATGGGCTACAATTGCCTGATGACCAAGACAAATTCCCAGCACCGGAAAATGCCCCTGGACCATCGCTAGCAATTCGGGCATACAGCCAGCTTCGTGCGGTGCGCCAGGACCCGGGGATAATAGCAATAAAACCGGCCCGTTTTCAGCCTGCAATTGCATTTTTTCAAATAACATTTTAGCGTCGACATTATTGCGGTACACCACGATATTTAAATTCATGGTGCGCAACTCATCGACCAGGTTGTAGGTAAAGGAATCGACGTTATCTAACAGAAAAACGGTAATGGGCTGGCTCATTGTACTTCTCCCTCAACGAGCAATGAGGATTTCACTGCATTGATGACGGCTTGCGCCTTATTACGGGTTTCATCTGCCTCTGCCTGCGGGTCGGAATCATACACTACGCCGGCCCCGGCCTGTATATAGGCGCGGCCATTTTTTACAAAGGCTGAGCGGATCACGATACAGGTGTCCATATCGCCATCGTTGTTCAGGTAGCCTACCGCTCCTCCGTAGCTACCGCGGCGTTTATGTTCGACCTTGCGTATTAATGAAGCGGCACTAACCTTAGGCGCGCCTACCAGGGTACCCATGTTCATACAGGCCTGATAAGCATGCAGGGCATCCAGATCGTGGCGCAAATGACCAACAACGCGGGACACCAGGTGCATAACATGGGAATAGCGGTCAACTTTAAGTAAATCCTTAACATAACGGGTACCCGGCTCAGACACTTTTGCCACATCGTTACGTGCCAGATCTACCAGCATCAGGTGTTCGGCTTTTTCTTTTTGGTCTTCGCGCAGATTCAGCTCAATCCGGCTGTCCATGTCGTGATCGATCTCACCGTTGGCACGTTTACCCCGTGGGCGGGTGCCGGCAATCGGGTAAATCTCTACCACATTACTCTGCGCTGTATACTTCAGTGCTGACTCTGGTGAAGCGCCAAAAATGGTAAATTCAGCATCCTGCATGTAAAACATATAAGGGCTGGGGTTTTGTTTTTTCAGAGCGGCGTAGGCGGTGAGAGGAGCGGGGCAGGGCAGAGAAAAAGTCCGGGACGGCACCACCTGAAAGATATCGCCGGCCAGTATGTGCTCTTTTAAGGTCAGCACATCGTTACAGTACTCTTGATCCGACTTGTCCATCTCCAGCGAGGTTGGCTCATTCACCCTGACCGGTGATAAATCCAGCGGCGCGAGACTTTGTAATTCCGCACACAGCGCCTCCAGACGCTGAGCAATGGCAAAGTAACTGGTTGCTACTTCTCTGCCGCTGAACACACTGCCGAGTAAGCGGGCTTCGCGGGTCTGGTGATCGAAGGTAATTAGCGTTTCAGCCAGATAAAACACATAGTCGGCACAGTCATTGGCGCCTTCCGCTACCTCAGGCAGTTCTTCGAAGGTTGCGAGTAAGTCATAAGCAAATACTCCCCCTAAAAAGACGGCATGCTGGTGATCGCGAAGCGGCGTGATTTGGTTGACAACCTGGCGCAAGACGTCAAATACGCTGGTGGACTTTAAGCGACTGTCTTCGTCAAGATTCGCGGTGTCGGCATGGCAATGAAGGGTGATTTCGGTATCGTTAATTACCTGGCACCGCATGTCTGCCGGACAGCTTTCGATGAACAGGGGTAACAGCCCCTTGCCGTTAGCACTCAGCGCTTTGATGGCAACCTGTTGTCCCCGGCACTCAAAGCGCAAGGCACCGTCTACCATCAATAAGCTTTGCAGATTATCCTTGCTGTCTATTTCTGCTGACTCCAGCAATAACGCATGAGGCTTTTCGCCACATAGCTGGGCAAATGCCGCCAAGGGATCATTGATGTAGGTTGCTGTTCTCTCAATGGTTTCCACTTTTCCCGGGACCATGCCTAATTCGGCCAAACTCATCTTTTTTCTCCGGTTAAAAATTAAAAAAAAGGCCCGTAACATTACGGGCCTTTTTTGTTTGTTCTGCGCACTAACGCTCACACCGCCCGTTATCGAAGGGAGTGCCACCACCAGATAGTTACCATTACGGCATGTTGTTGTGGTTGTTTGAGCATTAGTTTTCTGTCTCTGTGTTTTATTTGATAACTTCGATAGGCATCGAAGCATTCAATCCGTATACTGTGCTATAGAAGAAAACAAAAACCTATTTGTGTCAACCATAAATTTGAAATTACATGAAAATTGACTTGCACAGTCACACGACTTTCTCGGACGGTCGGTTAACGCCGGCCGAACTTATTCAACGCGCTCAAACCATGCAGGTTGATGTTCTGGCCATTACCGACCACGACACGATTTACGGATTGGCTGATGCGCATGCCGAGGCGAGTAAACATTATCCGGCGCTCACGTTGATAGACGGCGTTGAAATATCCACTCGCTGGCACAGTTTTGAAATTCATATAGTCGGATTGAATATCGACACCGCAGACCCGGTTTTACAGCGGTTTTTGGCAGAACAACAGCAAAAACGCGAAGAACGTGCAGTGAAAATTGCCGATAAGCTGGCAAAGTGTGGCTTTGTAGGTACTCTGGAAAGGGCCCGTCGTTATGCGGGTGTCGGGCAGATAACGCGAGCGCATTTTGCCCGCGTACTGGTAGATAATTTTCAGGTCCCGACCCTCGAAAAAGCCTTTAAATTGTATTTAGGCAAAGGCAAACGCGCGGCAGTAAAAGCCGAGTGGCCGGATATCGCCGCAGCGGTGAAAGTGATCCAGCAAGCCGGTGGGCGCGCTGTGCTCGCTCACCCAATTCATTACGATATGAGCACCAAATGGTTGCGCCGCCTTATCGGTGAATTCTCTGCTTCAGGCGGGGATGCGGCCGAAGTCGTCTTTCCTGGCATGAATGCGGATAAACAAGCCTTCTTGCAATCCATCGTTGCTGAACATGAGTTACTGGCATCGGCGGGTTCGGATTTTCATTTTCCCGGTCGCTGGACTGAGCTGGGGCGTTGTCAGTTAAAATCAGACACGCTTACTCCGGTCTGGCATGACTGGCATTTATCTGTGAGACAATCCTCACTTAAGGACCCTGTATGAGTCAGTTTTTTTATGTCCATCCGGATAACCCGCAGGCCCGCTTAATTAAACAGGCCGCTGAACTGATTCGGCAGGGAGAAGTGGTGGTGTATCCCACCGATTCCGGCTATGCCATTGGTTGTCAGATGGACGATAAACGCGCGCTGGATCAACTCTGCCGTATCCGCCAGATTGGTAACGAACATAATTTTTCGCTGATGTGCCGCGATATGTCTGAGCTGTCGGTGTATGCAAAAGTGGATAATGTGGCATTTCGGATGTTAAAGAATAACACGCCGGGGCCCTACACCTTTGTGCTGAAAGCCACCCGCGAAGTCCCTAAGCGATTACAAAATCCCAAACGGCGCACCATCGGTATTCGCGTGCCCGATAACACCATAGCCCTGGCGTTACTCGAAGAACTCAATGAACCTCTTATGTCCACATCGTTGATTTTACCCGGCCAATCTCTGGCTGAGTCCGATCCCGATGACATTCGCGACAAGCTGGAAAAACAGGTTGGTTTGATTATTCATGGCGGTTACCTCGGCGAGCAACCCACTACCGTGATTGATTTAAGTGACGGCGAGCCGGTTGTGGTACGCGAGGGCAGCGGTGACATAACGCCATTTTTGTAATGTCTGAAAAGTACAACGGGCAATGAGATGAGCAACAGCGACGAAACAGCTTCAACCCTTTCCACGCCAGTGCAGCAGCCGCTGCCCCTGGCGTTTGTGAATGGTGAGGCGGTTATTGAAAAACCGGAAGATTTATATATTCCTCCGGAAGCGCTGGAGGTGATCCTAGAGTCTTTTGAGGGCCCACTGGATTTGCTGTTGTATTTAATCCGTAAACAGAAATTTGATATTACCACGATGCCGGTGGCGGAAATTACCCGTCAGTACATGGAATACGTGGAAGTGATGCAAACGCTTAAGCTCGAACTGGCGGCTGAGTACCTGCTAATGGCTGCGATTCTGGCTGAAATCAAATCGCGCCTGCTGTTACCCAGTCGCAGTGACGAGGAAGACGACGAAGAAGATCCGCGTGCCGCGCTGATAAGGCGACTGCAGGAATACGAGTTAATTAAACAGGCCGCCGAAGACCTGGATATGCAGCCACGCATGGAGCGGGACCTGTTCAGGGTAAGTGTGGAACCGTCATCCGATATTAAACCGGTGATCATTCAGCCTGACGTGTCGCTACAGGAATTGGTACTGGCCTTTTCGGCTGCCATCCAGCGAGCTGCCGCATTCGAGCATCATCATATTGCTCCGGAGGCGCTTAGTACCCGCGAGCGGATGAGTAAAATTTTACAGTTACTCAATGCCCAGGAGTACACGCCAATGGAAGCCTTATTCACCGCCGAAGAAGGCAGAGCTGGCGCTGTAGTGACCTTTCTGGCGATTTTAGAATTGGTTAAAGGGCAGAGTGTTAAACTGGTACAGGCGGGGCCCTTTGCCCGCATTCATGTGAAGTTAGGCAGTTTTGAAGCACCATGAAAAAAATAAATAGCGAACAGCTCAAACAGCTTATCGAAGCGACAATATTTGTCTCGGACCAGCCGGTTTCGGTTGAGAAACTAAAAAATACTGTCCTGGCCGATTTCACCGTCAGCGATAAAGCGATACAATCAGCATTGAGCGCTTTGGAGCTGGATTATCGCCCACGCGGGATCCAACTGAAAGAAGTAGCCAGTGGCTACCGGTTTCAATCTCTGGATAGCCTCAGCCCGTGGCTGAGTCGTTTATGGCAGGAAAGCAGCCCTAAGTATTCCCGGGCGATGCTCGAAACACTGGCGCTAATTGCTTATCGACAGCCCATCACCCGCGGTGAGATTGAGCAAGTGCGTGGTGTGGCGGTAAGCAGTAACATCATAAAAACGCTGACTGAGCGTGAGTGGATAAAAGTGATTGGCCATAAGGAAGTTCCTGGTCGGCCGGCACTGTATGCCACCACTAAACAGTTTTTAGATTATTTTTCGCTGAAGTCACTGAGTGACTTACCTAATGCCGAGGACTTTATGGCCTCCCTTGATGCCAGTCAGAATATCACTCATGTACTGCATGAGCAGACTGATACTCAGGCAGCAGGTGATAGCGACAACCAGAATGAGTCAATACACTAATGACAGAGAAATTACAGAAAGTACTCGCTAACCATGGCATTGGATCGCGCCGTGAAATGGAACGCTGGATTGAACAAGGGCGTATATCCGTAAATGGCACGGTGGCGAAATTGGGTGACCGCGTTGATGCTGCTGCACAAATTCGGGTCGACGGCCATATCCTTTCGCGCAGCAATGAAGAGCCGGTTTGCCGGGTGCTGATGTACAACAAACCGGAAGGCGAGCTATGTACCAGGATTGATCCTGAAGGCCGCAGTACGGTGTTTGATCGTCTGCCTGCAATTAGTCAGGGTCGTTGGATTGCCGTAGGCCGGCTGGACATTAACACCAGCGGTTTGTTGCTGTTTACCAATGATGGTGAGCTGGCCAACCGCCTGATGCATCCGCGCTGTAAAGTAGAGCGTGAGTATGCAGTGCGCATTTTCGGTGACGTGTCGGCCAAAACGCTGCAGATACTTAAAAAAGGTGTCACGCTGGAAGATGGTCTGGCTAAGTTTAATGCCATTAAGCCACGTCCTGCTACTGACGAAGAGAGCATGAATAACTGGTTTAATGTTACCCTCGAAGAGGGCCGTAACCGGGAAGTGCGTCGTTTATGGGAGTCACAGGATTGCCAGGTGAGCCGTCTGATTCGGGTACGTTACGGGCCGGTAGAGCTGCAAAAGCGTTTACCACAGGGTGCCTGGGTAGAGTTGCCACTAAGTGAAGTTAATGCATTACGTCATATCGTTCAGTTACCGGCAGAAAATGAAAGTATGGTTGATGAACGCCAGACGAAACTGGATCACGCCCGTCTGAGTCGTATGCGTCGTTCAGTGAAGAAACATAAAATCCGTAAAGAGCGGGTTCATCAACGTCGTCAGTTTTAATTCTCTTTGAAGACTCCTCCGGCGGGGGGAGTCTGCTATTGTGCCAGTAACCTTTCTATCTCTTGATGCAGCGATTCCGGGCTGGTCTGCGGACCAAAACGCCTTATCGATGCCCGGTCTTTACTGATCAGAAACTTAGTAAAATTCCATTTAATAGCTTTAGTACCAAACAGACCCGGCGCCTGCGCTTTAAGGTATTGATATAATGGGCTCGCATCTGAGCCGTTCACTTCAATTTTTTTCATTACCGGAAAAGTGACGTTATAGTTCAGGCTACAAAAAGACTGGATACTGGCATCATCCCCCGGCTCCTGCTGGCCAAACTGGTTGCAGGGAAAAGCGATTATAGCCAGGCCCTTATCGTTGTACTGTTGGTGTAAGGCTTCTAAGCCCTCGTATTGTGGCGTGAAGCCGCATTTACTGGCCGTATTAACGATAAGCAATACCTTACCGTCGAATGTTTGCATGGCGATATCATCGCCTTGTTTATCCTGAATAGTTAACGCGGAAAATTGCATCATTACATTGCCGAACTCTGGTAGTGAACTTTGGATGTCATCGTGTCCGGAATGTCGAGTTTAACTTCACGCCCTAAAATGATGTCGCCCGTCAGTTGTACGCTGGCGTCTATCAATAATGTAGGGGTTGAGTGGTTGTCGTTATTTTCCGGATCTTTATAAATAATATCACCTTTAATTACACTATTACCGGTAATACTGATGTCTCCATTGACGGTCTCAATGTTGTCGGAAAGTGTAAGGTCCGCAGCTTCGATATCGCCATTAACGGTGATCAGGCTACCATCAACCTTTGCCCCGGAGCCAAGGGTAATATCGCCATTGACCGATTCTATACCGTCACCCGATACCAGTTTCTGACCGGCTTCAATGTCGCCATTGACGACGGTAATACCATCAATTTCACAAAAATCGCCAACCGTGACTCCGCCATTAACCGTAGTCAGTTCATCGGCTTTAACATTGGACCTTAGCGTAATGCCGCCATTGACGGTGGTAAGTGAACCTACCTGGCGATTTTCAGAGATATCAATGCTGCCGAATACACGGTTTACACTGCCGTCATAATCGGAAGCGCTTTGACCACCGACGTTGATCACACAGCCAGAGAGCGCAGTGCCAATGACAAAACACAGGGGCGCAAGGCGGGAAATGTTAAGTAAGCGATTTTTCATAATACTTCAGAGCATATTAGGTTAAACACGCAATAACCTTAGCATGGGGGCTGAAAAGCTCGTACTTTAAAATAATTTCAAAATATGTCTGACGCCAACAGGGCATTGGTAATGCAAGGGTAATTGTATCAAGATTAAAAAAGCAGGCGGGACCGCGGATGGCCTGCCGGTTCAACTCTGGCAAGCCATAATCAAAGAGAGGCTTATTGCTCGAGAGGGGTGTTAAAGTCCTCAGACAGTTCGAAATCGCTGTCTACGGTTTCTACGCGATCATCAATAAACGTAATGACCAGACTTTTTTCAAAATCTTCACCGCGTTTTTCCATGCCACGCTTCATTTCGTAGTAGTAATACCAGGTATCTTTATCGAAGGCATCTTTAAGTATCGGACGGCCAAGAACAAATTCTACCTGTTCCTTTGTCATTCCAATACGCAGTTTTTTTACGTCCTGCTCGTCCAAAAAGTTACCTTGAGGAATATCTATCCGGTAAATCCAGTTAGAGCACGCAGTTGATAAAAAAGTAAGTGAAAGCACAACAATCAGGTGAGACAGCTTCATTAACAGATAAATCCAATTATTACAGTAAGTATTCGTTATTATTTGGTCTGCATGCCAGGCTGTTACACGCGTGGGATAGTCATTGCAGACGCTATGGGTGCCGAGCATGCTAATCGCTCAACACCGGCACGTCAACTTTGACCAATGAATTGCAATTTAGTTCGCCAAAGCATTATCAAGTAATTCTTTGGCATTAGCCAGCGCATTGGGCGTAATTTTGTCGCCCGCCAGTAGCCGCGCCAGCTCATCAATTCTGGCTTGTTCCGTAAGTGCCAGAATATGTGTTTGCGTTTCGCTGTTTTCGGTTGTTTTGGTCACAAATAGCTGATTATGCGCCTGTGCCGCCACCTGAGGTAAGTGAGTCACACACATAACCTGATTTTCTTTACCCAATCGACGTAACAACTGCCCCACAATTGAAGCGGTTGGGCCACTTATACCGGTATCCACTTCGTCAAAAATCATGGTGGGTGTCAAACTCGTATCCCGGCTAATCACCTGTAATGCCAGTCCAATTCTGGATAATTCACCTCCAGATACCACCTTATCCAGTCGATCATGCGCTTGCCCCGGGTTGGTAGACACTTTAATAACTACCGTATCCATCCCCAGTGCGGTAGGCCGTGACTGAGCGCAGTGAGTCACGTCAATGCAAAATTCCGCGTGAGGCATATTGAGTGTGCGCACCTGGGTTTGCACCATCGCGGCCAGCTTCTCAGCCGCGCTGCTGCGGCTTTGCGACAGCTTTTCACTGGCAGTCAGATAGGCCGCATGACTACTATCGAGTTCTTCCTGCAATGCCGACAGTCTTTCGGTATCTGCACTCAGGCCAGCCAGTTCTTCAGACAACTGCTGATGATGTTGATACAGTGATTCGGGCATTACCTGATGTTTTCTGGCCAGCTCCAGCGCCTGAGCAAAGCGTTTTTCAACCTGTTGTAAACGCATTGGATCGATTTCCAGTTGATCACAATAACTACGCAGTTCATTGGCCGACTCTTCCACCTGAATTGCCGCTTCGTTAAGCAATGCCACAATCGGGGATAATGCCGGATCGTGATCTTCCAGGTGACTGAGCTTATCAATGCTGGTTTGAATGGCTGACAGCGCATTGAACTCATCGGCTTCATATAAATGATAAAAACTTTTTTGTGCCTCTTCGAGTAATGTCTGACCATTACTTAAGCGTTTATGTTCGGCTTCCAGTTCGCTGAATTCCTCTTCAGCCAGAGCAAATTCGTCCAGTTCAGCAACCTGATAACTCAACAGTTGTTCTCTGTCTGCGCGTTGCTGGGCGGCTTGTTCCAGGGCGCTAAGTTCTTTGGCCAGTTGCTGCCACTGCTTATAACTGGCAGCTGTGGCGTTTAGCAGTGGCCCGTGTTCAGCAAAATCATCCAGCAGTTTTCTCTGCACGTCGTCTTTTAATAGTTGCAGGTGGGTATTCTGGCCGTGAATTGCCAATAAATACTGACCCAGTTGCTTTAGTTGCTGCAACGCCACGGGCACGCCATTAATAAACGCTTTTGAGCGCCCTTCCTTAGAGATCAGGCGGCGAATAAAGCAAGTGTTGGGATCATCATCGAGTACGACGTCATTTTCATCCAGCCAGGCTCTTGCCAGCGGCGCATCAAGCAACGAGAAATAGGCAATAATTTCTGCTTTATCGGCGCCTTTTCTCACCGCCGACGCATCGGCGCGCTCACCAAGGCACAAGCTCAGTGCATCGATTGCAATAGATTTACCTGCACCGGTTTCACCGGTCACCGCAGTCATGCCGGACTCAAAGGCAATATTTATTTCTTTAACGACAGCAAAGTTTTTAACCGATAAATGCGATAACATAAATGCCTCACAGTTTGACTAGATGAATATACAGTACGTGTAAATATATACAGTATTTTGGGTGAGTTAAATCCCGTTGGTCGAATTTCCCGGAGATATCTACGCAAGGCTATGATAAACCTAAAAAAATATATTTTTCCAGGAGACTTGCAGTATCAACTGACTCTGACACTTTATATAGCCCGTAGCCGCCTGTATATAGTTAATACCTTTTGCCGGAAATTACTCTTCAGGTTATTGAAATCGTGTAACTAAATATTTTTCACGTATGCAAATTCAAACCTTCTTAATGAATCACACATAGCAACTTTGCAAATCTGGCGTATAGTTTACTTTTTATCCTAATCGCGTTGTTGAATGTAGATTATGAGTGCCTGTTGCCAGAGAAATTATCTTCAAAACAAGGGATTGTTATTGCTTAGTGCTGTGGCACCCAATGTTTATGCTTTCCCGTCTTCCCTCCAGTCCCTGTCGCCGGACCAGTTTAATCTCATAGTGTATGCCGGTGTTGCAGGTGCCGGGTTCCTGTTACTGATGATTTTATTCGGTGCATTCAAGCGAAGCAGGCTCACTAAGCAGCTCAGCAAAGCTAATGCGCTGCTAACCGTTCAACAGGAGCGGTTGAATGCCGTCAGCGTTGGCGTCATCCTGGTTGATGAGAATCTGGCTGTCTGCTACGCAAACCGCACTGGTGCCTACCTGTTGGGACAGAATGCCGACACCGTTAAAGGCAAGGGACTGGCCGAATTGCTGCCAGTTGACGCACAACAATTACTCAACCAGGCCAGTGGTGCCAGCCGCGAGTTATCAATGCAGTGTGTACTTGGTCAGCGCGACAGGGCATACCGCTTACGTATTAATCCGGCGCTGAGTCAGGCAGCAGATGCTCACATGATGGTTATTGTTGAAGATGTGCAGGATTATCAGCAACAGCTGGATGACTCAGCAGCCATGCTCGAGCATATGGGCAGCCTGTTTGACGGGCAAAAAGTTGGCCTGGCTGAAATCGACCTTTCGGCCCAGCAACTGACCCTCAATGAAAGTTTAGTTACCTGGCTCGGCACTCAGCACAGCGACCTGTCGGTAGCCGACTTTATCCAACGGGTAGTCGATCGCGATCAGCAAATGCTGACCGATGCTTTTGAGCGTCTTGCGAGTGGTGAAATACTGGCGGCCGATACGTCCTTGGTGGCGGCTGATAATAGCATCATACCGGTCACCCTGTGTGGGTCGCTTGCCGAGCATACCAGTGAATCAGGTTCTCCTATCGGGCATATTTCGGTGGTCGACTGCAGGGAAATAACCCACACCAAAGCGGAGCGTGATGTGGCAATCCAGCGCTTCAGCGCATTGCTCGCCAGTTCCACTCAGCCGCTCTATCTACTGGATGGAGAAGGGAAGTTTGTTGACGCTAACCGGGCCTTCCTGAGCTTATTTAACACCGATCTAATGTACATTAAAGGGAAGCCATTAAACGACCTTAAGCAGTTTGATGAGGCGTTCAAAACGCTCCATCAGAGCCGTGACAGAATAACCACCAGGCGCCAGATGATTGCGGTTAAGCGGGAACATGGTTTATCCCTTTCTCTGAATGTTATTTTGCAGGCGCTGGCCGGCGAGTCAGGCGGGGTTATGGGTATCATCGAAGACCATACTGAAGTGGAGTCTTTAACCCATGAGGTGGCTCAGGCCAAAGACCGCTTAAGTATGTTTACCGACCATTCGCCAATGGGCATCGCAGTGTTTAATCGTGAAGGTGAAATTAAGGAAGTTAACCAAACCCTTTGCCGACAACTGGATATGAATAGTCAGGACTTGTTATCACACTCCTTTTACCAGTTGTTTACGGATAAAGCGGAAACCGACAAACTTACGCTGCGACTTGACCGTCATGATCAGGCAAGGGAATTTCCGGCGCGGCTCAAAAGTGGCACTAACAAAACCCTGTCGACGACCTTGCATGCCAACAAAATTAGCGAGATCCCAGAAGAGTATGTGTGCTGGATTGGCAGCCGTGAAGAGCAGGATTATCTGAACAGTCGCTTTGATCGCCTGGTGAAATACGCCAGTGTGCCGGTGGCGCTGTTAACCAACGAGGGTTTTACCCAGTTTAATTCTGCTGCCTGTGCTTTCTTTGGCATTCAGGATGAAGAAGAGATGCTGGGGCTGCAGTTAACAGCCCCTGAACTACACGGTGCTGCGGCAAATACCGAGACGCTCGCACAAAAGCTGGATATCGTTGGCAGCCGGGGTCAGGTGGTTACCCTAAGCTGGCAACACCAGTACCAGCAGCGAACGCTGCCCTGCGAACTGACGCTCATTCCCATTTTAAGGGACGCCAAACTACAGGGTATTATTTGTGTCTGGATAGATTTGCGTGCCATTGAACAAGCCAAAGTGGCGCGGACGGAGGCGGTTAAACTTCGCGAAGCGGCCGAACTTGAAGTTGAAGAAAAACAACAACAACTGGCCAGCAGTCAGCATCAGTTAGCACAACAACAGGAAGCGCTGGCTGAAACCGAACAAACCCTGGCTCAGGCCGAGCTGAAATTACAGGATGCAGAAGTTACCCTGTCGGAGAAAATAGAAACTATCTCTGAGCTACAACAGGCGCATAAGGATATCAGTGAACACCTGGCCAGCCTGAAGTCTGACTACACACAAAACCGCGAACTCCTGGAAGAAAGCCAACAGGCAAACGCGGCGCTTGAAGCGCAACTTGAACGCTCCAGCATGAAAGTGGGCAGTCTGGAAAAACAACGCAATCAGATCGCCGATGCCCTGCAATACAGTGAACGTAAATACCGTGAGGCGCAGGATCAACTCGAACAAAGCCAACAGGAAACACAGCGACTGGAACAACAGCAGGCTGAGCAACAATCAGCGGTTGAAAATTACGTAGCGGAAATAGCCGGTTTACAGGCGTCTATTGAAAATAAAGATAAGCAAATTGGCGACGTGAGCGGCCAGATTGCCGCTTTACAGTCACAGTTAAACAGTTCCAGTGAAGCGTCAGAGAAGCTGCGCGAGCAACTGGTAAATCAACGCAAGGCCAGCGAGCAGGCAGAAGTGGAGCGCCGAGAGCTGGCTATGGCGTATCAGAAAATGCAGGCCGAAGCCGAAGGAAAAGCGCGTCATATCGATCACTTGCAGCATGAAATGCAGATGCTTGAAACGATGTCTACTCAGCAGAAGGGTGATATGCAGGCCCACGCAGAGCAACTGGCCAAAGAGCTGGAAGCCAAGCAGTCGCAGTTGCAGTCAACGCAAACGGCACTGGCAGAAATAAAGCAACAGGCAGAACAGGATAAGCAGGAAAAGGCCGCGCAGCAGGAACGTCTGGCGCAACTGCAGAATGATTTGGCCGATATTGAAAGCCGCACGGTTGAGCAACAGTCGAAAGTTGCCGAAGCAGATGCGCAGCGCAAGGCTGAGCATGAAGCGCTGCAGCAGGCACTGCAGGCCAAACAGGCGGAGTTACAACAAACAGAGCAGATCCTGTCTGAGGCCAAGCAACAAACTGAAGCTGAAAAACAGGAAAAAGCCCGTCAACAGGCTATCTTCGCCAAGCTCCAGGAAGAGCTCGGTGAAATGCAGTACAAATCCAGTCAGCAACAGCAAGCCATACAGCAAAGCGAGCAAAAATGGCAGGCTGAACAGGAAACACTGGCTAAGGAACTGGCTGCTAAACAAGCAAAGCTTGCCGCAGCCGAAGCGGAACTGGACAACCGCCAGAAGCAGATGGAAGCAGAAAAACTGGAACGTGAGTCACAGCAGAGCAAGCTGGAACAATTGCAGTCGGAAATGGCCGACGTGGCGCAGCGAGCCGCCAAGCAGAAAGAAATGATGCTTGGCAGTGACGAACAGTGGCGTAAGCATCACGAGGAAATCGAAGCTCAGAAGCAACAGTTACAGCAAGCGCTGGAGGAAGCTCAAAGTCAGAATTCAGCAATGCAGAACAAACTGCACTCAAGTATGAGCGAGCTGGCTGATGCTGAAGAGAAAGTAACGCTGACACAAAGCGAAGAGCAAAAACTGCAGGAAGAGCTGAATCGCTCCAAAGAACAGGCGCAGGCATTAGAAGCACGGCTGGCGCAACAGGAAGAGCAGGAAGCAAGACTTCGGGCTCAGGTTGAACAGCAGCAGTCTTCACTGAAGTCCAGTCAGAACAGTATTGAGCAACTCGAACAGCAACAGCAGCAGCTCACCGAGCAACTGGAGGCCGTGCAGCGCGAATACGCCGCCTCGCAGCAATAGTTAAATCAGCAGAATTCTTCACAGTCTGATTTACATGCCCAGCTTAGTTCACTGGAAAATGAACTGAGCGAGCGTAAATCGCAACTGGAGAATCGCGAGAAGGCGTTACAGCAAGCTCAGACGAAATTGAAAGACAGTGAGTCGAGACTGGCAGAACAGGAGAAAGCGCTGGTTGAAGCGCAAAAAGTGGAGTTGCAACAAGCGCAGGAAATTACTGAACAGGTACGCGAAAAACCAGATTTTGCCAATCTTGCTATGCCGCCTGATCCAAATGCCTGGTTTGATTTGCTGAATTATCTGCAAAGCAGTCATCAGGTAAGCTCAATGGCCACGTCTTTAACCAGTTTGATGGACAAACTGTCGGCCGCAACTCAAATTATGGATGAAGCGGTGATGGCCGACGATCATCGGGCCATACTGCTGGGGTGCCGGCGGTTAATAAGCGTTATTAGCACCATTAATTCAGCACCGCTCAAAGATATGGAGTCACGACTGAGCGCAGACTGTAATCATGACAACATCGACAATATTTCTATTTACTGGCCAATGGCAAAGCAAAACCTGCAGCGTACCCTAAGAGTGATTTATTCTCACCTGTATGAAGATTAATAGTGGGTTTGGCGGTTTGTGGCTTAGTTGGGTGAGTTCTAATTTAATCAGGCAAAAAATAAATTAGGACTCAATCAGTTATAACACTTCAGCTAATGGTCATTGGACTAAACCGCTCCGCGGTAGTAGTGCCGCCCCCACCTCATTAATTATATTCTG
>NZ_CAJXQY010000029.1 GCF_913058315.1 uncultured Alteromonas sp.
GAGATTTCTGCCTGTCTCGTGGGCTCGGAGATGTGTATAAGAGACAGGCAAAAGGACTCTGTGTTATGCGTGCTACTTTAAACGTTATCGCTGCCGTTATGGCAACCTCATTACTTTCTGGCTGCGGAGGTGGAGGCAGCAAAGATCAAATTAACTCCCTTCCCGGCAGCGGCCAGCCTGCTCCGGCAATAGCTGAAGCCTATCAGGGCATTTGGCTGTCCTCTGCTTATGGTCAGGTTCTGGTGGTGGATGACAACAGCGTTCAATATTATCGCTACACCTCCGATTATTGTGTACTGCAGGACAGTTTTGATGATCTGTCTACTGCAGAGCTGACCCGCAGCGTGGCTTTAAACAACACTGAAGATGCGTTGGAGTGGTTTGTGGGCACCGGCACCCGGGAGTTTCATGCGCCCACTAAGATGCTTGAAAAAGTAGAGCAGGTACCGGCATCCTGTGCCGGCGAGCCATTAACGGTAGCGTCTGACTTAACCAATCAGGAGTTGTTTGCCCTGTACAGTCAGATAATGGCGGAATACTACGTTGATTTTAACCGCATGAATGCAGACTGGGCGGCGTTAACTTACGCTCAGGAAACCCAGGTCACGGCGAATAACGTCACCTTGTATGAGGCTATCTATCAAACCCTGTTGCCGCTGGCCGATTCTCACAATTCCTGGAGCGCCGCCGATGGCACTATAATTAAGGCCTATACCAAACCTGTGCATACCACCCATCTGATTGAAGAGTATGCTCTGGCTAACGGCCTGAGTTTTCCGCTTGAACACAGTGAGCTGAATAACGCTATTGTGGCTAACATTGAAAGCTATATCGATACCGCGCTGGCGCAGGAAGTGAATACCATACTGAGTTACGCGACTTCAGATATCGCACAGGATCAGTCTGAACAAATCACCTGGTTTGCCATCAATAACATCGGGTACTTGCGCATAGATGCTATGCATAACTATTCAACGGCAGAAGCAGACAGTGATGACCTGACACAAACAACCTCCAACCTGAGTAACCTGAATGAGGCGTTGGATGAAGCTCTCACCGATTTAGCCGCTACCGACGGTCTGATGATTGATATACGTTACAACGGGGGTGGCAATGACTACATTAGTCTTGCCATTGCCAGTCGCTTTACCGAGAGTGAATTTCTGGCCTATAAAAAGTTTGCCCGGGATGGTGCGGACGTCACCGCAACGCAATCCTCATATATAGCGCCAAGTCAGTATGTGAATTATACCGGCAAACCGGTGGCATTGTTGGTAAGTAACGATACGGCGTCAGCTGCCGAGACGTTTAGTTTATCGATGCAGCAGTTGCCTCATGTCACACTCATTGGTGAACCTACCCACGGTATTTTCTCTGACATTCTGCAGTGGGTTTTGCCAGGCGAGCACGAGCTGGGGCTATCCAACGAAGTGTATCTATCACCGGATGATGTTTGGTACGAAGGCGTTGGCGTGCCGGTAGATGTTGAAGTGCCTTTTTTCCCCCAATCTGATCGCTCTGGGGGCGTGGATTCGGCCATCGAAACCGCGCTTGAAGTGCTTCAATAAGCGAGTATGGAAGACCGGTCGTTAGCTTACCCTAGCACCGCCCTGACACGCTGGCGCAATACTTCAAGCGAATGAGCCTCGAACCAGGGATTGCGGGCCTGCCAGCGGTTATTCCGACCCGATGGGTGAGGCAATGCAAAAGCCTTACCCGGTGTTTGTGTGGTGCTCCTGACTGCCTCGGTGAGGGTTTTGTGCCCGGGCAGATAATACTGCTGGGAATAACGGCCAATGTATAGCGTCAGGGCCGGGTGTAACAGTGCCTGCACTCTGGCATGCCAGGTTTGAGCGCAAATTTTGGGGGGCGGCGCGTCGGCGCCGTTTTTATAACCAGGAAAACAAAATGCCATGGGCAGGTGGGTAAAAGCCGGCGAGTAAAACTGCTCCCGGTTAACTCCCAGCCAATGGCGTAACTTGTCGCCACTGCTGTCATTCCAGGGTTTGGCGCTGTCGTGTGCTTTGACCCCCGGAGCCTGGCCAATAATCAAGATGCGTGCCTGCGCTTCAATTTGCACAATTGGCCGTGGTGGATAGGGCAGGTTACCGGCGCACAATGCACAGCTTCGAATCTCTGCCAGGAGCGAGTCGGCTGGTTGGGTCATGGCTGGCCTCCCTGTGAGATAGCCGTGAGATCCTGCTGTAACGACTGAGTAAGCCAGTCAGTCATAGAGCGCAGGCGTTTGGTTTGCAGTTTTACCGGTGCATAAAGCAAGTGTACTGGCAGCGGATGAGGTTCGTAGTCGGGTAATAAAATCTGTAAATCGCCACGCTTCACGGCCTCACTCACCTGATAATGTAAAAAACGGCAATACCCCACACCGGCAATACAGGCGTCCAGCGCGGCGTCGACCTGATTAGTAATTAAACGGCTTTGCATAGCGACCGACATCAGCTTAATGCCATGCTGAAAATGCCAGTCTTCGGGGTTATCCAGCACGCTTAAGTGTACACAGGCATTACCGGCAAGGTCCTGCGGATGTTCAATGGCGCTCTGAGTGGCCAAAAATGCCGGACTGGCACACAGCACATGACGCATCGTTCCCAGTTGCCGGGCGACCAGGTCGTGATTGCCAATCCGGCCAATACGTACGGCAATATCAATGCCTTCGCTAAGCATGTCCACCGGGCGGTCGAGTAATACCAAATCCACCTGCATTTTCTGATACTGGTTCAGATAAGTGTTTATTTTAGGGACCACGTGACGTTTACCAAAGGTCACTGGTGCGGTCACCGTCACTTTGCCCAGCGGCTCTGCCTGTCGGTCTGTCAACATGCTTTCGGCGTCATTCACTTCGGCCAGGATCGTGCGGCAGCGCAGATAATATTCGCGCCCTTCATCGGTGATGGCGATTTGACGGGTATTGCGGTTAAACAGTCGGACTTTAAGGTGATCTTCCAAAGCCGCCAGGGTGCGTACCACCGACGTGAGGGAGGTTTCAAGGCGATTTGCCGCAGCAGTCAGGCTGCCCATGTCGGCAATTTCAACAAACACTCTCATGGCTTTTAATTTGTCCATATCGGCCTTATTAGTGCGAAAAACGGTTTACAGAAATCAAATATCGCATATTTTTTGCGAAAAACAGACAAGTTAAGGTGACTCTCAGTGAATTAACCTTCTTTTAACATGGAGACGAAGCATGAAATTGTACGATCTTGAGCTGTCTGGAAACTGTTATAAAGTCCGGCTGTTTGCCGCACTGGCCAATATTGAGCTGGAAATTGTGCCGGTAGACTTTATGGCCGGTGATCACAAAAGCTCGGCTATGCTGGCGTTAAACCCGTTTGGCCAGTTGCCGGTGTTAGAACATGGTGATGTGGTGTTACGTGATTCCCAGGCCATGTTGGTTTATCTTGCCCGCTTGTATGATTTAGAAAGCTGGTTACCTTCTGAGCCTGGCCAGATGGCACAAGTGCAGCAATGGTTATCCACTGCGGCCAACGAAATTCAACATGGCCCGAACGTGGCCAGGCTGGTAGATAAGTTTGGGTTTGAATTTGATAAACCCACGGCACTGGACATTTCGGATACTATCCTGACGTTACTGAACGATCACCTGGCTGAGCACGACTGGCTTGCACTGGGTCACCCCACTATTGCCGACTGTGCAGTGATGCCCTATGTTGCGATTGCACCAGAGGGTGGCATTTCGCTGGATGACTACCCCCATATCCTGGCCTGGATCGATCGCATTAAGCAGTTACCCGGCTTTATTGGCATGCCAGGGCAGGTATAACAACAAAATACAAAGTGTTGTCTCTGTCTGGCGCTTTTTTGCTAAACTGGTGGTCTGCTTTTAAGGACTACCATTGCATTAGCAAGCCAGAGAGGGATAACGTGTGTTGCTAGCTGAATTCTACCTGCAACCGGTTAATATTATACAGCTGTTAACCTTGTTCACCGGTTTACTCGGGGTAAGCCTGCTGGTGGGGGAACAGCGCTATCATGGCCTGATAATGGCACTGCTGATACAGAGTGTGATGATGGCTTTTAATCTTTATGAAGAACTTAATGTCGGTGCGGTTGCCTGGTACGTTACACCGGCTTTTAGCCTGACCCTGGGCCCGCTCTTTTATCTGATGGTACGTGTGTTACTGGTGCCCGAGCAACCCTTAACCTTGAGGGACAGCACGCATTTTGTACCCACGCTGATGGCATTACCGTTTACGCCCTACCTGCAATGGGTGTTGCTGCTTGGGGCGGTGAGCCAGTTGATTTACTTTGCGCTGGCACTCATCTGGCTTAAACGTTACCACGCTGCGATGGCAGAACGTGAAGCCGACACCGAAAGAAAAGCCCTGCACTGGTTGTTCAATACACTGGTGGTACTGCTGGTGCTGCTAATCCTGGACATGGTGCGGGTGAATTTGCAGGCCGTGACAACCGAGCCTTTTCGCAGTACCTGGTATTTGCTCGACCAGGTCGCGTTTTTACTGGTGCTGTGTATTGCCATTGTTGGCCTGGTTCGGCAACCGGCGCTGTTTAACGGACTCAGTGAAGTTGAAGAAACGAATGCGCAGCCTGCGCCCCATGAAGACAGTCAGGCCGCTGCCATTTTTGCGGCGCTGGACAGCCAGATCCGCGAACATCAATGGTACTGTCAGCCCCGTATTTGTTTGCAGGATATTGCCGGCTATACCGGTCTCACTGTGAAAGATATCTCCTGGTCGATTAATACCGGTGGTGGCCTGAGTTTCGCTGACTACATTAACCAGTTGCGCATACAACGGGTAGCTGAATTAGCTAAAAATGCGCCACATAAAACTTTGCTCGATATGGCAATGGATGCCGGGTTCAGTTCTAAATCGTCATTTAATGCGGTCTTTAAAAAACATACCGGTAAAACCCCCGGCCAGTATCTTACGCCGCTACGGGCGGGGGATTAAGCACCTCAGGTACAGAATAAACCGAGGGCCAGAATGCGATAAACGGGTGCAGAATCCTGATTCTGGTCGCGCACATGTCGGTACTGGCGCAAAGTGGCTCCATTAAATTGAATCGGAGCATCAAATGAAAACCTCAGGCGTTAACTTTATTCCCATCAAAGCCATTGGTTTGTCGGTATTGTTTATCTGCGGCATTTTGCTGTTGTGTGTAACCGCCCTGGCAACCTATGTGCATTATGAACACGGCAGTACATCGCTGGAACTTTTCCGCCCACAAAGCCTTATTTTGTCACATGTCAATGTGCTGAGCATGCAAGATGACTCGGTAAAGGAAAATCACACTGTTATTGTACGTGAGGGCGTGATTACTGCTGTTCAGCCTGCCGACGCACCACTGCCACAAGATTTACCTGAGGTCGATGGTAAGGGCGGTTTTGTTATGCCGGGACTTATTGATTTGCATGTGCATGTACTGGATCGCAGTTATGCCAAGTCGGCACTGGCCGCTGGCGTTACCACGCTGCGTAACATGGGCGGCTATGACTATCAGCTTAAGTGGCGGAAAGAGCTTAACCGTGGTGAGTGGTTTGGTAGTCGGCTGATATTATCGTCGCCTGTTTTTAATAGTGTTGAGCAGGGCGATCCGCTGTCGCATTTTCGGGTTAACGATCCGCATATTGCTCGTCAGGCCGTGCGTGATTACATTAATCAGGGTTATGACTTTATTAAGGTTTACGAAGGGTTGCATGCCGATGTGTATGAGGCGGTGCTGGATGAAGCGGGAAAACTCAATGTGTCGGTTGCCGGGCATCCGTCTTACGAGTTGATGGCCGAAAATCTGCAAGCCCATGGAGCGCTGGCCAGTTTTGAACATGTGGAAGAAGTGTTCGACGGTTTTTTAGGGCAGCAGCGAAACCCACAAAAGGTGCAAGAGGCGGCTGACTTTTTGCGCGAACACCAGGTACCGCTGATCCCCACGCTGGCGGTCAATCAGGAGCTAACGCTATTAAGCCAGCAAAAACAGGCGTATCTCGACCGTCAGGATTTAGGAGCGATCAATCCCTTTGTTCGTCTGGTGTATGAAGCAACGTCATTCAAGCGTTGGCTGGACGCAGCGCCAGCGCTGGCTGACTATAACCAGCAGGTAGATGATTATCTCAATGCCATGACGCTGACGTTATTTGCACAAGGCGTAACTATGGGATTGGGATCTGATGCCGGTGCGTTAGTCGATGTGCCCGGACCGGCCACGGTGCGTGAGGCACTGCTGATGGTAAAAGCCGGCATTCCTGCTTACGAAGTACTCAAAAGTGCTACGGTATATGCGGCGGCTATTTTAAAACGCGATCATGATTTGGGTAAAATCGCCCCGGGCTTTGCGGCTGATATGCTACTGCTGGCCGATAACCCAATGACGTTTCCGCAAACCCTGGCCGAACCGCAAATGGTTATTCAGGGGGGCAAGACATTTACTCGTCGCGATCTCAGAATACTACGAGCGGAAGGACATCAGCATAGCGGCGGCCTGGTCAGTGCGGCCCGGCATTTTCTTTACCTGATTTTTGCCTGACCGCTATTTACAACCCTATGTGCTGGTCTATCTTTAAGAGTAGAAAAAAGACCAGGAACATCCGCTACAGTGCCCAGGTGTAATGGCAGGGAGATACAGAGTATGTTGTGGCTCAAACGACTTTTTTCCGGCATAAGGGAAGCCAGAGAGCCTTTTTATTTGCCATCAGCAAGCGCAATAAAAACCACTGGTAACGCAGAAACCGCACCACTGATTCTGGATGGCCCGGAAGAGCGTGAAAAAGAGCACTCACATGCGTTTGCCGACAATTACCGAAAGTATTTCAGGCTGGGCGCTGACGACTTATTTTTACTGAAAAGCTACACAGTCGATCGCCAGTCATCACCGGGGCAGGAACTGGAATATTATGATTTTATCCATCGCTTGGCCGATGGTACTTTTGTCGCGCGCTATCTGGTGTTGGATGCCGAACAGTACGATCGTCCTTCGCAAAGCTATCGCTTATCCTGGCAGTACGATGGTAACAATCGCAAACTACTCCAGGCAGATTTACCTTAAGTGTCAATATACGCCGAACGCTTTACAACCGAGTTAAAATAAACCATATTGGTGTTTTAGTTGTCTTTGTCAGGGACGAATTTGTGTTAGCCAGTATTAGTTTCGCCCAGCGCCAGCGTTTGGCCTATATCGATTTTTGTTTATTGTTTAAAGGGGCGATCTACCGTCAGGATCTGATTAACCGCTTCGAAGTGGGGCTCTCGGCAGGCTCCCGTGATTTTAATTTGTATAAGGAAATGGCACCGGAAAACCTGGAATATGATTCCCGGGAAAAGCGCTATTTTCAAACCACCCGATTTAAGCCCTTATTCGAGCATGACGCACAGCGTACGCTGACTAAACTGGCTAATGATATTTCTGACGGTTTCGATGCCATTGGCGATATTCACTTTCCGGTTGAAGCGCCATCCAGTCTCAATGTGCCGGATATTTTTATTGTAGCCAGGCTCGTACAGGCTATGCTGAACAACCGTGCAGTGAGCGTGATCTACACCTCTTTATCGAGCGGCTCAGCGGCGCGGGAACTGGTACCCCACGCCATTGTGGATAACGGTTTGCGCTGGCATGTTCGGGCTTTTGATCGTAAAAGCCAGAGTTTCCGTGACTTTGTGCTAACCCGACTCAGTAAGGTTACTTTAAAGTCGGCTCCGGCCGCCAACGAACTGGCTGAATACGACAGTGAATGGCATCGCATGATCCCTTTGCAATTAGTTCCACATCCGAAAAACGTGAGTTTTCCTACCGCAATAGAAATGGATTACGGCATGGAAAACAGTCAGTTGCTGATTAATGTTCGGGCAGCGATGGCGGGCTATCTGCTGCGCCGCTGGAACGTGGACTGTACCGAAAGAGGGACGTTGGAAGGGGCAGAATACCAGTTATGGTTACAGAACCGCTTTACCTTGCGAGATGTGGATAACCTGGCGATTGCCCCCGGGTATACTCAGCCGGGCTAAGTGCAAAAGCGGGCAGGACGCCCGCCGGTAAATTAGCTTGCGAGGGTGGCGCGGATGACCTTTTTATTGATTTTGCCCACGGAGGTTTTGGGAATATCATCCACCAGGGTGATATGTTCCGGCACCGCCCACTTTGAGATATGGCCGCTTTCAACAAACTGCTGTAAATGCTGCTGAATATCCCTGGCTGAAAGCGTGGCATTGCTGGCAACTACCATGGCGTGCGGACGTTCTCCCCACTTTTCATCGGGCATGCCCACCACTGCCACGGCAGCGACTTCCGGATGCTGGCTGATAAGATCTTCCAGCTCAATAGAAGAAATCCATTCTCCTCCGGTTTTAATAACGTCTTTAATGCGATCTTTAATTTCGACAAAGCCATCAGGGTGAATACAGGCCACATCTCCCGTGTGCAGCCGACCACCTTCCCAGAGCTCCTCTTGTTTAGCCGGTTCCTTATGATACCCCTGAGTGAGCCAGGGCGTCTGCACGGTGACTTCACCTACATGACTGCCATTATGTGCCACGGGCTGGCCATTGGGCTCTTCAATACGCAAATCCACCAGATTCGAGGCAACACCGGTGAGCGTGCGGTATTTGAGCTGCTCCTCGGGAGGGAGCGCCCGTTGGGCTTTGTTTAAATGAGTAACGGTTAGCAGCGGACAGGTTTCGGACATGCCGTAAGCCGAATAAATATCTGCCCCTTTTTGCATGGCAGCAGTGGCCAGGCCTTTGGGCAGAGCGCTGCCACCAATAAGAATTTTCCAGCCATCGAGCCGGGTTGCCTTACCTTTCTCGCAGCCCAGCAACATTTGCAGAATCGTTGGTACGCAGTGGGAGAAATCCACCTTGTATTGCCTGATAAGGTCAACCAGCAGGTCGGGCTCATAACGGCCCGGGTAAATTTGCGTGCAGTTGAGCATGACCGCCGCATAGGGTACGCCCCAGGCATGCACGTGAAACATTGGCGTGATAGGCATGTACACCGAATTAGACCGCAGCAGTGGCAGTCCCTCATAGCTGCCGAGCATGCCAACCATGTTAAGGGTATGCAGCACTAACTGGCGATGACTAAAAAAGACGCCTTTAGGATTACCGGTGGTGCCGGTGGTGTAAAACGTGGTGGCTATGCTGTTCTCATCAAAATCGGGAAACTCGCACTCAACGCTTTGCTCTGCCAACAAGGATTCATACTCCCCCAGCACGGCGATATTGGGTGTTGCCGGAGGCGTTTGGCCGTCACTTAACCGTATGTAACCTTTCACGGTGGCCAGCTGACCGGCCAGTTGATCAGCAAGCGGCAGAAAATCGTCATGCACCAACACCAGTTTGTCCTCTGCGTGGTTCATGGTGTAGGCCACCTGTTCCGGTGACAAGCGGATATTAACGTGATGAAGAATAGCGCCCAGCATGGGCACGGCAAAGTAGCACTCAAGATAACGATGACTGTCCCAGTCCAGCACGGCGACGGTATCGCCGGCCTCTACACCGGCGGCTTTCAGGGCGTTAGCCAGTTGCTGTACTCGTTGAGTAAAGTCACGATAACTGAAAGATTGTTCACCCCGATAAATTATCTGGTTATCGGGTTCAAAGCGGCCGGCAGAAGCAAAAATTTGTTTGATCAGAAGAGGATAGGACTGGGCATTGTCAGCCCCTTGCAGCATTTTTACAGGCATCACACAGCTCCGGTGTTGAAAGGGTACGTTGTTACAGTGTTGTTTTAAAAATGTTAACAGGCAAGGGGTTGGCGTGTTAGGATTAGCAAATGGCGCGTAAAGATAATTAAAAGGTAGAGGCTTGGTTTACGCAGCACAGACTGGCCCGGTGAATGACCTGTTAACTCAGCAATCTCATAGTGTTATTGGTAGTTGGCCACTGGTTATTAGTCGGGCGCTGAAGGCTTATGAGCTCGAGGGGCAGACGTTGTTAAAGCGGGTGGGGATAGACCCGGTGCTTGCGGCCCGCCCGGAAACCCGATACCCCCTGGCGCAGTTAAACCGCTTGTGGCGACTGGTGGAAAGCCTGACCCAGGATGAAGCGGTAGGGTTAACCGTTGCCCGGTTTGTCAGGCCCACCTCCTGGCAGGCGTTAGGATTTGCCATTTGGGCCAGCAATACTTTGATGGAAGGCTTTGAACGGCTGGCGCGGAATTTTCGCATGTTTGCGGATTACGGCACGCTGGAAGTGAGTGCCGCCAGTAATGTGGTTAATATTAGCCTGTATAAAGGTCTTACCGTTGAGCACTGGAGTGCAGCAGAAACTGATGCCTTTATGGGAACCTGTATGCTCACTGCCCGTCATATATTTGAGCCTGGCCTGGTGCCATTGCAGGTTTCGTTAAGCCGCCCCCAGCCCCGTGATCCCACTCCCTGGCAGCGGGTGTTTAAGTGCCCGGTATTTTTTAATGCGGCGTGCGATATGATTGTCTTCAGCGAGGCGGTGATGCATCAGCCTTTATTAACCGCCAGTCCGGAACTTGCTGCACAAAATGATGCGCTGGTGGCCGACTATCTGGCACGCTTTGACCGTACTGACCTGCGTGGCCGGCTGGAGTCATTATTGCTCAATCATTTGCCATTGGGCTCATTAACACTCATCCAGGTGGCTGAGAAGCTGGGTATCAGTTGCCGTACCTTACAACGACGCCTCGCTGAGCGAGGCAGCAACTTTCAGAAGGTCCTTGACGCATTGCGCTGCCGACAGGCGCTGTTGTGGGTAGAATCAGGGCATCTGCCATTGAGTGAGGTGGGTTATCGGCTGGGTTTTAGCAATGCCGGAAACTTTACCCGGGCATTCAAACGCTGGCATCAGCAGACCCCCCGACAAATCCGTCAGCGCGCTGGAGCAAAGCCGCCTTTCAGGTCCGTATTACCCTAAAGAATGAGCAATATTTTCGTCGATTGCCTTGCAGGAATTTAGACCTCTGCATAAAGTTGAAAAGCAGAATGTTGATTAACTAGCAGAGTTGGAAGAGAGTTTGTTGCGATACTTCTTAATGTTTCTTGCCGCGTTAAGCCCGTTGATGGCCTTACCGGCGGCAGCCGAAAAGCTCCCCAAAAAAGTGATTGTGGGTGCACAGTTAACCGGCCTTTTTCATATCCCTGGTGAACATGAAGGGGCGGGCGTTTACTACGAGATTTTGCAACGGGCACTGGCAGAAAGCGGGTTAGCTGATCAGGTTGAGATAATAGTGATGCCTATGTCGCGGGCTAAACGGGGATTTGTCGATAAACAATATGCCTGTTATGCGCCAGGCATTACGAGTTTCGATTTACAGGATAGCAGTCTCGATTTACAAAATGTGCTGATCAGTATGCCTTTAAATAAAGCCATGGTAAGGGTGATATCACGGCAGGAGCAACCTCCGGTAATGCAAGCCAGTGATATTCCCAATCATGCAGTGCTAAGTATTGTGCGTGGCACGCCAATGAGTGATGAAATGCAGGGCATTGCTGACCGTGTGATGGAGGTTTTTGAAGTCAGCAGTGAGACCGAAAATGTGCAGATGCTGATGAATAAAAAGGTCGATTACATTTTTTCTTTTTACCCGGATGTGTTGTTTGCCTACGAGGAACTGGGGATCAGTGAATTGCCCTATTCGAAACAGTTCTCGCCACTAACCATGCGCGATACCATGATTTGCCATCCCGGTCATGAAGAGCTGTTCAGCGCTATTAATGAAAAGCTCATACAGTTTGCGCAAAACGGAGTGCTGAAGCAGATGCTGGGGGATTTAAATATGTTTGCCGACACACCACAGGGCGACCAACTGTAACAACAGTTAGTCTTTCTGCTCTTTCTGGTCTTTCAACTGCTCTTCAGCATAGCCTTTGGGCGGTGGTGTCCAGCTTCGTCGTTTGGAGTGATTATCATGAAGGTCAGATTTGAGTGCATCATCGATTAGTTGCTGTAATTCCATAAACAACTCCCGATAGTTATTATCAAACCTCTCGCCACTGGCATCATCTTTCCAGGCTTCGTAAAGCACATCGCTTTGCTGTGCTTCAATATCCCGGTAGGCGTGCTTTTGACGCTCCGCCTGAAACGGATGAACGCCGAGAAATCGAAGGGCCTGAGCCCCCATTTCCAGCGCCGAGTGGTAGGTTTCAGAAATCAGGTAATCGGCACCAGCCTGACGCAGCCGATAGCCATGCCCGCGGTCAAAAGCGCGGACCAGCACATTAAGATGCGGGTGAGACAGTTTGACATATTTCACCATTTCCACGGCGGCTTCACGATCATCAATGGCGATAACCATTAAGCTTGCTTCGTCGATGCCGGCCGTACCGAGCATGCCGGGTTTGGAGGCATCGCCAAAGTAGGCCTGTGTCCCTATCTGGCGCATTAAATCGACCTGTTCTGAGCGGATATCCAAAATCACCGTTTTAAAATCATTGGCAACCAGCAGGCGGTTGACTATCTGACCAAACCGGCCGATGCCGGCAATAATCACTGTTCCTTTGTCGTCTACCGTGTCGTGTTGTCGACTGCTTTTATCCCGCATATAGTGCGGCATGATGACCCGCTCAAATAAGATAAATAAACCCGGAGTGAGAAACATAGACAGCGCCACTACCAGTTGTAGCAGGGCAATTAAATCGGTGGCAAGCACACTGTTCTGAGCCGCGAAGCTGATTAAAACAAAACCAAATTCACCGGCCTGCGCCAGGCTTAGGGTCAGCAGCCAGCGATTGGAGCCCTTGAGATCAAACAAGGTGGCGATGAGTAATAAAACCAAGGCTTTAAGGACCATAACGCCCAGTGTAATACTGATGATCAGGCCAAGGTTTTCGGTGAGTGTGCCAAAATGAATACCGGCGCCCACAGTGATAAAGAACAATCCCAGTAGCAGTCCCTTAAAGGGTTCAATATTGGCTTTCAATTCGTGACGAAATTCACTGTTAGCCAGCACAACGCCGGCTAGAAAGGCTCCCAGGGCAGGCGATAATCCCACCAATCCCATTAATGCGGCGATGCCAATCACCAGCATTAAGGCGGTGGCGGTAAAGATTTCGCGCAGCCCAGATGAGGCTACAAAGCGGAATAGGGGACGGCTCAGGTAATGACCGCCGATAGTTACAAAGGCAATGGAAGCGATAATCACCAGCCCGTATAACCAGCCGGGCAGGCCATCGACCAGATTATCACCGTGTCCGGCGTTCTGATCGGCTACCTGATTAATGGCACTGGCCAGTTCCGGTAATGCAAGAAGTGGGATCAGCGCCAGCATAGGAATAACGGCAATATCCTGAAACAGCAGAATCGAAAAAGCGCCTTTGGCGCCTTCCGTTTGTTGCAGGCCTTTTTCCTGAAAGGTTTGCAGCACAATAGCCGTGGAAGATAGCGCAAAGATCAGACCAATAGTGAGTGCAACCTGCCAGCTTAATCCGGCGCTGATCGCAATGCCGGTGATCACCGCAGCCGTAAGTAACAGCTGTAATCCACCAAGCCCCAGTAAGCGCAGCTTCATATTCCATAAGGCTTTAGGTTCGAGCTCCATGCCGACTAAAAAGAGCATCATGACCACGCCAAATTCGGCAAAGTGCTGAATAGTATTGGTTTCTTCACCTACCAGCCCTAATACCGGACCAATCAGTAGGCCGGCAATTAAATAACCCAGCACCGACCCTAAACCCAGTCGCTTAGCCACCGGGACCGCCACAACCGCCGCCAGCAAATAGATAAACGCCTGTAAAAAATAGCCGGTCATTGGTTGAGCTCCTGCTCGTTAAAATAGCTGGTCATGTTTTCAAGCTGTCGGGCTTTAGCGATATCCAGTTCTCCTTTTGCCAATGCTTCAAGCAGCGCTGTCCACAATGCTGAGTGGCGGGTGATTCGGTGTTCTTCTTTTGCAGTGCGAGAGCCAAACAGGGCAAAGGGTGCTAAATACGTTAACTGGGTAATACTGGCCATTTGCTCCAGCGGCTGGAGTAACTGGCGCAGGGTAAAATGATTAAATCCGTCGGTTTGATAAGCTTCTTCGCGGCCGCCAGCTGAAACGGCACAAAAAAACAATTTACCTTTCAGGGCATCGCCGCCCTTGCCATACGCAAAACCGTATTCGAGGACTAAATCCTGCCATTCTTTTAACAGAGCAGGAGTTGAATACCAGTATACCGGGAACTGAAAGATGATGATGTCGTGACTGAGTAACCGCTGCTGCTCTCGTTCAATATTAATATTGAAATCCGGGTACTGGGCGTACAGATCCACTGCAGTGACGGCGTCGAGCTGTTTCGCGCTGTTGAACAAAACACTGTTGACCTCTGATCTCGCCTGTGAAGGGTGAGCAAATAAAAGCAGGATACGACTCGAGCTTGGTTGAGTAGACATTCAGGATCCGGCAAACAATTAATTCAGGCTATTAATGAGGGTTTTACAGGCATTATACAAGTCTTACCACAACCAATACTCCCGCTGTTGATTGTTAAACTTATCAAAGAATTGGAAACGAAAAGAAACGGCTGTGTAAACGCCTGCACGGGCATGGTGAATCAAGTTAAAATTGGCATAAGTTACCTGTTTAAAGCATAGAATTACTTTGCATACATAACGTATAATGACGGGTATCAAACAAAAATAAAGCAGTTGTCCTTTCCGGAGACGTTAACGCAAAAGTGTAAGCGATCCCGTTTGGTCCTTTTCCCTACAAATACATTCGCGTTTTAATTCGTTTATGCTGTCACGTTTGCAACACCAGTTTAAACGGACGCTGTCTCATTTTATTTAAGTGACTTCGGTCATGTGTTTAAGGTTGTTTATGTCTGCACCACAATATAATCAGGGCGCAGCGGTCTGGCCTATTCTGGCTATGGCGCTGGGAACGTTTGTTCTGGGACTAACCGAGTTTTCGGCGATGTCCATGCTGCCCTTAATCGCTGAATCATTCAGCGTAACACCCTCGCTGGCAGGTAACGTTATCAGTGCCTATGCCATTGGCGTGGTCATTGGTGCGCCTCTGTTTATGCTGCTTACCAATAAAACCAATCGCCGCACTGCGTTGATTGTGTTTACGGCGATGATTTTGTTGGGTAATGGCTTAAGTGCAATTGCGTCTTCGTTAACGGAGCTGGTGGTCTACCGGGTATTATCCGGATTACCCCATGGTGCGTATTTTGGTACCGCTTTGTTGGTGGCATCGGGCATGGCACCTAAAGGTAAGCGGGCGACATACATGTCGAAAGTGTTTGCCGGTCTGACTATTGCCACTATTGTGGGGGTTCCCATGGCGACCCTAGTTGGCCAGAATATGAGCTGGCGGGTGTGTATGGCTATTGTTGCGGTGCTGGCATTCATTACTATGTTTTTGATTTACCGTCTGGTGCCCAGCAGTCCGGTAACCAATCCAACCCGGTTGAGGGAAGAGTTCGGGGTATTGAAAAACAAGTTGGTATGGTCGATTTCCGGCATCATTTTTGTGGGCTTTGGCGGCGTATTCTGTATTTATACCTATCTGGCAGATACCATCATTAATGTTACCGAAACGCCGGAAGTGACCATTTCTATTGCCATGATGATGTTTGGTATCGGCACTACCATTGGTAATCTGGTGATCAGTAAACTGGCCGATCATTCGCCGTTGGCCACAACGGGTATCGCCCTGTTATGCAGCGTTGCCATTGCTATCATGTACGTATTTGCTGCGGGCAATATCTGGTGGTTGTATGTCACGGTATTCCTGCTTGGTGCCAGTGTTGGTCTGGCTGCGGTGATACAGTCTATGCTGCTGGATGTGTCGCCCACCGGTCATGCCATGATAGGCGCGCTGGTGCAGTGTGCCTTTAATACCGCTAATGCCATCGGCCCATGGGTAGGCGGCGCGCTGTTGGCGTCAGGCGCTACCTTTAATGAAACTGGCTACGCCTCGGCAATGTTGTTTGTGGGCGGCTTCGTAATGTGGGCGCTCAGTTATGTGCAGATGCGAAATCGTAATTTAATCCCCGCAACGAACTAATATGCACGTTTAAAGGAGGTCATAAGGCCTCCTTTTATCGTAATAACCTGCTGTTTTGTCCAATTAAAATCTCTCTCTGGTTGCACCGATACGCCGGACACGGCATGCTAAAAAAGCTTCAGGACGCATTACCCTATACCTTTGGCCGTTTGCCCCGGACAGAGAGCGCCTTAACCGGCGAAGAAGTTGGAATTCTTATGAACATGTTAGCCGTTACTCAGCGCTGCAGGGACTGGCGTATTGCTGTGCTTGCTATCCTGACGCTTGTTATTACCGCCTGTGATAACGCTCCTAAATCTCCCCCTGATACCGGTACATCTAAGGATATCGAAATTCGTTGGGACACTTTTGGTGTGCCGCATATTTATAGCGGGACTGCTGATGATTTGTTTTACGGTTTTGGCTGGGCCCAGGCAAAGAGTCAGGGTGACATTGTCCTGAGGCTTTACGGCCAGGCCCGGGCAAGAGGCGCCGAATACTGGGGTGAAGAGTATGAACAAACCGATTTGTGGCTACTCGGTAATGACGTCCCTGAAAGAGGGCAACAGTGGTACCAGCAGCAAACGGAGGCGTTTAAGAAAAACCTCGATGCTTTTGCGGCCGGTATTAACGATTACGCGAAGAAGTACCCTGAAACCCTGGATCCGCAAGTATTAAAAGTATTACCGGTATCTGGTGTTGATGTGGTGACCCATGCCCACCGGCTGATGAACTTTATTTATGTTGCCTCGCCTTCCCGGGTGATTGGCGAGCGTGCACCGTCGCTTAAGGCTGGCTCAAATACTTATGCCGTGGCGCCTGCTAAGTCTGCCAGCGGTAACACGTTATTGCTGCAAAATCCGCATCTTCCCTGGGCAACCGGCTTCTTTACCTATTATGAAGCCCATTTGAGCGGTCCTGGTTTTGAAATGTACGGTGCCACTCAGGTGGGCCTGCCGGTAATTCGGTTTGCCTTTAACCAGCGCATGGGTATTTCCAACACCGTAAACCGTATCCCAGGTGCCACCACTTACCATCTTACCCTTAAAGAAGATGGCTACCTCTTCGATGGCGAGGTGTTGCCATTTGAGACTACCGAAAAGACGTACCAGGTATTACAGAAAAACGGCACGCTTAAAGAAAAAACACTGGCTGTGAGAAAGTCAGTTCACGGGGCGGTGTTTGAAAGGCAAGATGGTGAAACAGTAGCATTGCGCGTTGCAGGGCTGGACCGACCGGGTATGCTGCAACAGTATTTTGATATGTTGCAGGCAACAAGCTTCGCTGAATTTACTACGGTAATGGAAAGACTACAGGTGCCAACGTTTAACATTACCTACGCCGATAAAGAAGGCAATATTCAGTATCTTTACAATGGCATTCTGCCCAAACACGAACAGGGCGACCTGGCTTTCTGGACTGGGTTGGTGCCTGGTGATAGTTCTGAGTATGTGTGGAACGAAGTCCATGATTACGCGGATCTGCCTAAAGTCATTAACCCCGAAAGTGGCTTTGTACAAAATGCTAACGATCCGCCGTGGCTGGCCACGTATCCTGCCGTTTATGGTTACAATGATTTTCCACCTTACGTAGCAGTAGAAGGGCCAATGTCTTTCCGGGCGCAAAACGCGGTTAAAATGATGGCTGAAAGCGGTAAGTTAAGTTTCGAGCAGTTTGAGAAAATAAAAATCTCTACTTATGCACTGATGACCGAACGCGTGCTGGACGACCTTCTAGCCGCGGCCGCTGAAAGTAACGACGAAATGGTGCAACAGGCAGCGCAAGTGCTTAAAGCCTGGGACAGGCAGTTTGGTGTGGATAACCGTGCCGGGATTTTATTTGAGAACTGGGCAGAATTGTTTGCTGGCAAGCGCTCTGGATTTTCGGATCAATCTAACTATGCAGTGCCGTGGCAGGCAGAGTCACCGCTTTCAACACCATACGGCTTAAAGGATCCTCAAGCTGCCGTCGCCATGCTTAAAAAGGCCGCCGAAATTACCATTGCAACCTATGGCCGGATGGACCCGCGGTTTGGCGATGTCTCACGGTTTATCATTCGCGATATGGATGTGCCCGGTCATGGAGGCTACGGGAATCTTGGCGCATTTAATGTGATCACCTGGTGGGATCCGGATGGCGATGGGATTCGTGAACCGCGCCACGGTGAAACCTGGGTTTCCATGGTGGAGTTCTCAACGCCGATAAAGGCGAAGGGTATTATGGCTTATGGTAATTCCCGCCAGGTCGAATCGACCCATTATTCTGATCAGCTTGAATTACTGGCTAACGATGAATATCGCACGCTCTGGCTACAGCGGGAAGAGGTTGAAGCGCATACTGAGCAAACGGAGTGGCTCGAAAGGTCGCGATGAACAGTAAGAGGGCACTAAGCGTGCCCTTTTTTGTGAGCGGTTAAAACGCGCTGGGGTTTAAGCCGCCATCAAGCAAGATGTTTTGCCCGGTGATATACCCTCCGTACTGACTGGCCAGAAAAGCACAGGTGTTGCCAAATTCGCTGGGATCGCCAAAGCGATTGGCCGGTACTTTCGCCGCCAGCTCCTTAGCCACGGTGTCTTTATCATTACCGGTACGGGCCATTCCTGCATTTAATACGCCGTCGAGTCGGTCGGTGGCAAAATAACCCGGTAAGATATTATTAATGGTTACATTTTTGTGGGCCACTGTGCGGGCGATGCCAGCCAGAAACGCGGTTAATCCGGCGCGGGCACCGCTGGAGAGATCCAGTCCGGCTACCGGCATTTTGACCGTCATCGACGTAATGTTAATAATACGGCCGAAACCACGCTCCACCATGCCGTCCAGTACCTGTTGAACCAGGTTAATAGGAGTGAGCATATTCATGTTAATGCCATCTACCATGGCATCGTTGTCCAGTTGGCGAAAATCTTTCAGTGGTGGTCCGCCATTATTATTGACCAGAATATCTGGTGCCGGGCAGGCCGCCAGCAGTTTGGCCTGTCCTTCCGGTGTACTGACGTCACAGGCAACCGGCGTGACTGTGACGCCGGTTGCGTCACTGATTTCAGCCGCTACAGTAGCCAGTCGCTCTGCATTTAAACCATTGATTACCAGATTAACGCCGGCTTCTGCCAGTGCCTGAGCGCAGGCCCGGCCCAAACCGCGGCTTGAAGCGCACACAATCGCATGCTTACCTTTTAGTCCTAAATCCATACAACCTATCCTTACCTGTTGTTGCCTGTCAGCCTGACGCTGGCAGGCCGAAAAAACCAGTCTTCTCATCTTACCGGCTTACTTCGGTTTTTAAAGGAGGCCTGTCGTTAATTTAAGCGTATACAGCGAGAGGGAGCGGGCGCGTATTTTAACATGATACCGGCGCATGAGGGGCGGGAAGGGGCAGAGTAATGCCTACGGTAAAGTACTTATTGTTGTGCTCAACCAACGTTTGCGCGGTAAGGGTTCCGTGATGAAAATCCACAATGCGACGGGCCAGAAACAGGCCCTGGCCAATCCCTAACGGGCTAACACTGGTTTCCTGTTGGCCCCCGGTTGACGGGTTATTCTGATTACTAAACTGCAGAGACTGCTTCCGGATTGCGATCCGCAGAGTATTCTCACTGCCATGGTAATGAGCATTTTCAATAAGGTTGCGAAACAGCAGATACAGCAGGGTTTCATTGGCTACCACCTGATAATCTTCAGGCACATTAACAACTAGCTCGAAGTCCGGGCGTAAGCCGCTCAGCGACAGGGTCATGGTAACGTTTTCTAACAGGCTCAGAACGTTTAGCGGGCGCCTGAGCTGACTTTCGTCGCGGGCCAGGGCGGTCAGTACATCGAGTGTTTTGGTGAGTTTATCTAACTGGTTGCGAGCCTGCTTTTGGTCACTCGGCGACATGGGGCCGGCTTGATTGAGCGTATTTTGCAATATACTCACCGGTGTTCTTAACTCGTGGCTGATATCCCGCGTGAACTGGCTTTCCCGTTCAAGGAGGCTGGTGAGTTTGTGCCATTGTTTTTCTATGGCCCGGGCTAAAAAGCCCACCTCGTTATCGGGCAGACTGGCGGTAAAGCCGCTGGGAAATAGCAATTGTGGCGAATCGCTCTCTACCCGATGCCGCAAACGGTTCAGGGGCGCAATAATTTTGCCAATGCTGCGCATCAGAACCACTGAGCACAGGGCGAAAATCGCGGTGCCAAGCAAAGCCACGCCTGCCACATTTAATGGCCATACTTTATTGGTCGCGGTAAAGGCGTCTACCTCTGCGTAAAGCAGTGCCTGTTGTGGGGCAACGCTTAGCCCGACGATATGAATGTTGCCAGCCTCAGTGTTAAATTCGATTCGTTCAGGCTCCTGACGATGTTGCTCCTGCACCGTTTGCGGCAGTTGTTGCCAGCGATGAATAATTTTCATCCACGGATAGCGCGGGGAAAGAAGAGTACCTGTCTGGTGATAATGGTCCTGGAGGTATCTGGCCTCGTTTCTTATCTGTTGATTGATGACGTTATCTTCTATCAGATAGCCATACAGCTGCGTGAATCCGGCAAAAAAACTCAACAGAATAAGGGTATAGAGCAAAAACAGCCGTTTTATTTGCTGGCCAATCTGTTTCATGCTGACTCCTGCAGGCCAAATCCTACTCCGTGAATGGTTTTCAACATGGGAAATTCAAAGGGCTTGTCGAGTTGCTGGCGGATTGTATAGATGTGTGATTTCAACACATCGCTGTTGTGAATATCGTTGCCCCACACCCGTTCGATAAGTGCCAGTCGACCAAGGGGCATAGGATGGGCTTTGGCCAGTGCAATCAGGATAGCTTTATCGGTCGCCGACAGGTGTAATACCTGTTGCTGGCGACTGACGGTATTGGTGACTAAATCAATCGCCATTTCGCCAATCACCAGCGCTTTGGCCTGATGCAGATCGCGGCGTCTGGCCAGTGATAAGCACCTTACCAGTACCTCATCAGGCTGATAAGGTTTAGTCACATAATCATCGGTACCGGCGGCAAACCCGGCGAGTTTGTCGCTCAGGGCAGTGCGGGCGGTGAGCATCAGTACCGGTAGGATGGACTCGCCGTTCTGCTTGATATGCTGACATAGCTCCATGCCGTCTGTGTCAGGCAGGGATAAATCCAGTATCACCACATCATAGCAATGGTTGGCGACCAGCCGGAGGCCGTCCTTACCGGTGGGGGCCAAATCAACAATGTGTCCGGCGTCGCTCAGGAACCCTTCAAGTTGGGTGGCCAGTACCGGGTCGTCTTCTATTAGCAATATGTGCAAAAACTGTTTCATGCCCACACCAGTAGCAATTACGAATAACCTGAAAAATCGCACAGAGACCAGGGTAAAACAAGAGATTACCCAAGTGTTTTTGCAATCTTGACCTTTTCTTGAAGTTTGCTTTGTTACGGTTTATCGCATTACTCAATAATGGGACATTTTAGCAATGAGAACAGGTATTTTACTGGTAGCCCTTTGCAGTTTGGTGGGGTGTGGCGGCATGAAAGACTGGATCCACCCGGATGTGGATAAACGCTTTGTTGAGCAAACTTTCACTGAACAACAGTTACAGGCAGATCTGGATTATCTGGTAGCCACAATGACCGACCGTCACCCGGCATTTGAACAGTACGTGGACGAGGATAAGTTCACCGGTCAGGTGGAGCGTATCAGAGCAGTGCTGAAAAATGGCATGAACCGCCAACAGGCCTTTTATGAGCTTGCTCAGCTGACCCCGTTTTTTAACGATGGTCATTCCATATTGTTTCCACTGCTGGCTGAATTCAGCTTTGCTGAGGAGGCCGGCATCCAGACTTTTCCGTTTGGGGTTACCGTGCGGGAAGGTAAAATCCGCCTGGCCCGTTCCTACCAGCGTCAGAGCGATGACACATTACTGGCTGCAGGCAGCGACATCCTGGCTATAAACGGACATTCCGCAACTGACATCATTGCTCGCTTAACGCCGCTCAGTCACGGAGAGTCGCCGGCTTTACGCGAAAGTATGCTGTCACTGCTTTTTCATTACTGGTTATTTGCCGTTTTTGATGTGCAAGGCGATATGCAACTGACGTTGGCGCATAACGGTGTGGTCACAGACCTGTCGATAGTGAACGGCGATGAGTGGCAACGGGCCGGTAAAGGGCAGGGCGATAACGCGCTCGAATTTATCGCGCCGCAGGTGGCTTATCTGAGGGTTGACTCATTTGATGTTGATACTGAACAAGACGCCTACGATAGCTTTATTGAAAAGGCGTTTGCACAGATACACCAACAGCAGGCTCAAACGCTGATCATCGATATTCGTGGCAATACCGGGGGGCAGTCAGATGCCGGTGCTCAGATTATTCAGTACCTCACCGACAAACCGGTACCACAGGCTTCGGTTGCTATAGAAAAACTCAATCGCGACACAAACGGCTGGTTTGGTTGCCGGGGGGAGCCAGGTGAGGTTATTGAACTCAGTGTTGAGGCCGATGGCATGATTGAACCGGTTGAGCCCACAAGGCAATTCAAAGGTGACGTGTGGGTGTTAATCGATCGCATGAGTTATTCGGCGTCTATTTTATTTGCCACCACCATTCAGGATAATCAACTGGGCAAACTTATTGGTGAGCCTACTGGCGGCTTTGCGAATCAAACCGGCAACCTGACGCCCTTTTATTTACCCCATACCCGGTTACTGATGCTGGCGCCTGGCCGCTATATTGTCAGGCCATCGGGGAACAGATTAAAGCAACCGGTGATGCCTGATAGTCAATTGAGCGATGAAGCGCTGCTTGATCCTGTCGCCTGGTTTAAAGCTAATCCCTTGCCGGGTGACTAAATCCCCACGGCGGTTGCGATAAATCACAAAGTTTGCCTGTTAACAGGCTCAACTTTATGCTGAAATTCCGTATACTGTCACAACAGATAAAGTCCTGAACCTCGTGCAAATCATCTTTATTTGTAATTGAACCAGCGTAAGACTGGATCTGACAATCAGGAGTACCCTATGCCTGCCCCGAAAAATACATTCAAACAGGCAATCGCCGGAGACACAGCACAAATAGGTTTGTGGCTGGGACTGGCCAATAGTTACACTGCAGAACTGCTTGCTGGTGCAGGCTTTGACTGGCTGCTAATTGATGCGGAGCATTCGCCCAATGATCTGCGTACCATCCTTGAGCAATTGCAAGCCATTGCGCCTTATCCGGCGGTACCTATAGTGCGTCCGCCCTGGCCCGATGCAGTGCGCATAAAACAAATTCTCGATTTGGGGGTGCAAACCATTCTGGCACCCATGGTCGATACCGCTGAACAGGCGGCAGAGGTGGTTGCTGCCACCCGGTATCCGCCGGAAGGGATCAGAGGCGTTGGCAGCCCGTTGGCACGCGCCTCGCAGTTTAACCGCACTAAAGATTACCTGGAGACAGCCAACGACCAGGTCTGTGTACTGATTCAGATTGAAACCGTAACCGGGGTCGATAATCTTGATGCCATTCTGAAAGTCGATGGCGTAGACGGTATTTTTATCGGCCCGGCGGATTTAAGTGCTTCCATGGGGCACCTCGGCGATCCGGGGCATGATGAGGTACAGGAAGTGATTGAGGCCTGTATTGCGAAGATTGTCCGGGCCGGCAAAGCACCGGGCATACTGATTGGCGATAAACAACTGGCATCGCGCTATATCGAGCTTGGTGCCATGTTTGTTGGGGTGGGTACCGACACCGGTTTATTACTGAATGCCTCGGCCGCACTGGCCGAGTCGTTTAAACCGGATTTGGTAACGCCCGTGCCACAAACCGGTAAACGTTCGGTCTATTAAACAGTAAGGGTAAAGGAGAAGTCATGAAGGGTGCGTTAATCCTCATCGTTTGCTGGTGTGTTGCCGGTTGCCAGAACACAACGGTTAATCCGGCGCCAACGCCACAAAGCCGGGCTGGCGAATTTACCCTCAAGGAAGCCACCATTGCCGATATTCATGCGGCAATGACGGCCGGGGAACTGAATGCTGAAACACTCACCAGACAGTACCTTGAGCGCATAGCCAGACTGGATCAAAGCGCCTTTTTAAATGCCATTATCACGGTTAACCCAGAGGCGCTGACACAGGCCAGAGCACTGGATGCGGAGTTTGCCCGTACCGGCAGACTGCGTGCACTCCACGGCATACCTATTATCGTTAAAGATAATTACGATACCGAGGGGCTGCAAACCAGTGGCGGCTCAGTGGCACTGAAAGGCGTTACCCCACCGGATGATGCCTATCAGGTGGCGCGCTTAAAAGAAGCCGGCGCAATTGTGCTGGCAAAATCGAATATGGCTGAATGGGCTTTCAGCCCGAGTTGGACCATGAGCTCCGTTGGTGGCCTGACCCGAAACCCATATGATTTACAACGCACGCCAGCCGGCTCCAGCGGTGGCACAGGCGCTGCCGTGGCGGCAAATTTTGGTATGGTCGGTTTGGGCACCGACACGGGTAACTCGATTCGCGGGCCGTCTTCACATAATGGGTTAGTGGGGATCCGCAGTACCATGGGCTTAACCAGTCGTGACGGGATTATTCCTCTCTATTTACGCAATGACATTGGCGGCCCGATGGCGCGCACAGTGGAAGATGCCGTACGAGTACTGGATGTGATTGCCGGCTACGATGAAGCCGATCCGATTACCGCCAGAAGCCAGGGGCAACGCCCTGAATCCTACCGGACTTCACTGCAGCCAGATGGCTTGCAAGGGGCGACCATCGGCGTATTGCGTTATTACACCGAGACGGCGCCCATTGATGACGAAGTTAATGCCCTGTTTAAACAGGCGCTGTCTGATTTAGTTGCTCAGGGCGCGCAGGTGATCACGGTGACTATTGACGATTACGCCAGCCTGATTAAAGACAACTGGTGTAACACGTTTGTCAGTGACGTTAACAACTACCTGACTTCGGTTGCCGGGCGCTCACCTTATGATTCGCTTGAGGCTATCTATGCCGCGCAGTTGTATTCGGTGCCTATACAGGAGTCGCTGGAATATATGCTAACGCCTGAGAATCAGGACCAGGATTGCGGCGATTTGTATACCAACCCCCGCAATATTCATTTTCGTGAGCAAGTAGTAAAAGCCATGGATGAAGCAGGTGTGGACGCCCTTATTTACCCCACCTGGAGTTTTCCGCCCCGTGAAATTGCCGATCCCGATGGGCATAAAGGGGATAATAGTCAGCATATAGCACCGCATACCGGCTTGCCAACAATCACAGTGCCCATGGGGTTCACCCGGAACCAGCGCTTACCTGCGGGGCTCAGCTTCGTGGGACGGCTATTTGCCGAACCTACCCTCATAAGGATGTCGTACGGTTACGAACAGGCAACCGGTCATCGTAAGCCGCCGCCCGGCTTTTAGGGCGTTAGCCCGGCACGCTGTAAGGCGGCTTCCTCGCGCTGTTGCTCTAGTTTGTGGCGCATTTCGCTATCGGTTTGGCCTGCGGGGAGCAGCCAGTAGTAGTCGAGCCAGCCCCCTTGTTTATCGGTCAGGTAGGGCGCCACAGACTGTTTATTCATTAACGGGTAAATCTGCAAGGGCGTGGCATTATCGCCAATCATGGCGGCCAGTTTGTGTAACCCTTGCTGGGTGTCGCCGGGCAATACAGTTAATGCCTGCAATGCAGCAAAGTACCGATAATTATACACATTCACTTCAGGCGCCGTGTTGGCAAGCTGGCTTTGCAGAAAACGGATTGCGGCGTCGTTATCGCCCGCCTGGATATAGTTTTGATAAAGCAGCGGCAACAGGCTGAATATGCGATTGTCGAGTAAAGGCTGCTCCAGCATAAGCTGCCGGGCAACATCTGATCCCTGGCCGGGCTCTGTAAATCGAATGAAGTCCTGCCAGAATCTTGCCTGTGGGGTGTCACCCAATAAGCTTGCGGTGTGCCTAAACCACTGTTCAGCCTGCGGTTCATCTCCCAGTTCGAGATATAACAGGCCGGTATAAGCAGAATTCACTGCCGAGGCTGCATCGATTTCAGCTGATTGCAGCATGCTGCCTATCGCCGCGCCTAATTGCCCCTGACGGTGTAAAATTTTTGCCTGCCACACATACGCCCAGGTGTAATTGCTGTCGATGCTGATGGCGTTTTGCGCTGCTTCCAGTGCGGCCTGGTAGTTGCTGCGCCAGAAATGAACAATCGCCAGGTTCACGTTAATCCACGGTGACAGCGGGTCGAGGTCATAGGCCTGTTGAGCCCGTGACAGGGCTTTATCAAAGCGATTGCGAGCCAGTTCCAGCTCCGAATAAATATACAGCGCAGTAGCGTGTTGTGGCTGGCGACTGAGGATCCCCTCCAGAATTGCTTCTGCCTCACTGAAATGACCGGCAGAGGTTGCTCTGATCACGCTTGCCAGCAATGCGTTAGTTTCGTTGGGGTTATTACGTAATGCCGTTGTAATTGCCGCTTCGGCCTTTTGTAAGGCTTCTTCACGGGGCATAAACGCATCATGGAAATCATGCCGGGCATACAGATAAGCCAGTTTGCCATGAGCGGCGGCAAAATCGGGCGCCAGTTCCACAGCCTGTTGCAAGGCGGCTTCCGACTTGTAAATCCACTCGCTGGTTTTGCCATTCATAAGCCAGTAATTACCGCGCAGGTAATATTGGTATGCTTCGATGTTATCTGGCGATGAGGTCTGGGCAACCACAGATTCATTGGCCTGAGGGAGCAGAGCTTCGTTCAGGCGACGGGCAATATTCTGTTGAATGGCAAATAAACTGGAAGCAGTATTGGTATAGCTTTCAGACCAGACTACCCGATCGGTCCCGGCATCTATCAGACGCACGGCAATTTTAAACTCATCGTCAATGCGTCTGACGCTGCCTTCTACCAGGTAGCGCACGCCCAGCGAGCCGGCCACATCTGACAAGCTGTTGTTATCAGCGCTGGCGACAGCCAGAGTGGAGTAGCGTGACGGCACGTCAAGATTGGGATTTTGCGTGAGTGAGTCAGTGAGCTCCTCGGTAATACCGTCGGCAAAATAGAGCGTGTCATCATCATTACTGAGCTGTCTGAGTGGCAGCACCGCTACCGAGATACGCTGTTGGTCTGCCAGCGCCGCATCATCGGTTACCGTTTTATTCAGGGTAACTACGACAACTGCGATTACCAAAAATAGTAGGGCAGCTGCCAAAAGGGCTTTCTTGCTGATTCTGGGAGCCGGGGAAAACCCCTTATCTGCTGGAGTCTGCTCTGTGGGCGCTAATGTTTGCGCGGTATCAACAGGTGCCTCAGGCAGCGGTTGTGGGGAAGTGTCGTCGGCTTGCGTTTCAGCTTCGTTCGGTGTTGGTGTAGAGGCGGCAGGACCTTCTGGCCAGTTGACTTCGCCTCGTAACCGATAGCCTTTTTTCGGCACTGTTTGTATCAGCCGCCTTTGTTTACTGTCGCCGAGTGCCTGGCGTAATTGTGAAATAATCCGGGTTAATGCTTCTTCCACCACAACCCGGCCATTCCAGACGTCGCGTAACAGCTCACCCCGTTCTACGGTGTCGTTGGGATGACAGGCAAGAATGTAAAGCACATGCATGGCTTTCGGTTCGATTCGCCGAATTTCCTTGCCTTGTCGAATGGTATGATCGCCAATATCCACCACGATGGCGTTAATGGTAAAGCAGCCTTTGCCTGGAGGGGGATTAAATGACAACCTTAGGTCTCCGGAGTTTCATTAGGTTTTATTGTAACTCACTATAAATAAAGAATTAAATATTCTATTAGTTATTCTTTAGGTTTTAATTTGAAGTTCATCAGGCGACTTGGTGAGTCGTGTTACATACTCAACCGAAATTTAAACAAGTAGTGGCCTTTCGGTTAACAAGCAGTTTCTGCGCGTCGACAGTGGATAAGGCTAACAAATTAACTGTTCGTTGTGTTGAGGAAATAACTATGTCTTTCATTAACCGTATGAAAAAGCCGTTGCTCGTTGCTTTATGCTGTACATTTGCTGGTGGTGCCATGGCAACCAGTCAGGTAACCGCTGAGTCGTTTCAATTAAAAACCAGTATGCGTGATGTTAATGGCGTGCGTGAAATTGAACAAGGTGAGTTTTCTAAAGGTATTGCGCGTACCAAAGCGACTTTAGCACGCACCAGTGTTAGCGTTAATCGTTTACCTTTGGTGAATAACCTGTGTGTGGCTTACGTTGCAGTAGGCGATTTAGACAGTGCCAAGGCACATTGCGACGAAGCGGTTGACGCCAGCAGCAATAACGTATTTGCACTGAACAACCGTGCTGTTATGCATTGTCTGGCCGACAACACGCCGGCTTGTATTGCCGACTTAACTCTGGCCAATGAAAGAAAAACCAAGCAGCGTATTGTCTCGCAAAACCTGCAACTGGCCAAACAACGTGATTTGCTGAGCAAAAACTGATTGCAGATGTTCCCTCTGTGAGCTGTAGCCCCTGCCAAAAGGGGCTCTTATCGGGGTGTTGGTAACACGGATTACCGTTTATACCCCACAGGCTGTTTAGTCAGTCTGCAGCCCCGGCTTTGCCGGGGCTTATTTTTTTGTCGGCGAGTGTTTTTGCAGTTTGCGTTGCAGACTGCGTCTGTGCATGCCTAACGCTTCTGCCGTTCTGGATATATTACCGTCATGTTCGCCAAGCATTCGCTGAATGTGTTCCCACTCTGCCTGAGCCGCTGTCAGCGGTTTATGTTCAGCGGTTTCAGCAACAGGTTGTCCCTCGAGTTTACTGATAAGTTCATTAAAGCTGGCCGGTTTGGCGAGATAATCCGTGGCGCCTCTTTTCAGGGCGGTTACCGTGGTAGCAATACTGGCATAGCCGGTCATGATTATCAGGTGTTCGGGTTGATAGTGTGCTTTCAGCGCGGCAATAAACTCAAGGCCGAGTTCGTCGCCCATCATCATGTCGAGTAAGATGGCGTAGCAGCTACAGGCCGGCGCCTTAAGCGCTTCACTGGCCTGAGCATAAGTTGTAACCGAATACTTGCCAGTTGCGGCAAAGCGGCGGGCCAGAACCGTTGTCAGGCGGGTGTCATCATCAACAATGATCAGAGGTTTAGTCAACAGCCTGTTCTCTTTCGTCTAGCAGCGGCAGGGCTATCACCGTGGTGACCTGGTTTTTACTGCTTTCCCAACATACGGTACCGCCGTATTTCTCGATGGTGGCGTTAGACAGCACAGCGCCGATGCCAAAGCCCGATTCACTGCGCACAAAGCGGGAGCCCAAGGGCTCTTTAGGCAATGTGGAGTCGTTGCTCATTGGGTTAGTCACGGTTATCCGACAAACAGACCGATCAGTTTCTGTGCTAACACCTACAGCCTCGCCTTTGGCTGCGTCACAGGCGTTGATGACTATATTGGCAAGGGCTGGTACGAGGGTACGGTCGGCCTGAATCCGACCGTTCAGCAGCGCTTTCACCGGCCAGTTTATCTGCGCTTCCGGACGGGCCAGGATAAGTAAATGGCGAATGGCACGAATTAACTCCTGGGGGGGAAACTCAGTGGTGCGGGCTTCGCGTACGTCGTCGGCCACATCACGCCAGTCCTTCAGCAGCATTTCTAATTGCGAAAACTGACTTTCCAGTTCGCTGACAAGACCGATATCGCGGCTGTCGGCGAGCTCTTCCAGAATCAACCGCATGGTCTGCACTGGCGTGGCAGCATCGTGGGTCAGTTGGGCCGCAGCGGTTCCAATAGCCAGCAATTGTTCGTCCCTTAGCTGTCGTTCCCGAAGTTGCTGTATGGCCGCCGTTTTGGCGCCCAGTTGTAAGCGGAAATAGAAGATCACTGTGGTAACCAGCAAACTGGTTAATATAAAGCTAAGCACCATTCCCTGGGCATGGTTTTGCATCATTGCTGAGTGGTGGCCGGTGGCAGGCACTATGAGCTGCAGACCCTGGCCCAGAATACTGATGGCCAGTACCACAAAGCCCGCCTTAAAGGGCAGCAGCATCAGGCTTAACACCAGGGGTACCAGCAAAATACTGCTGAAAGGATTGCTTGCGGCCCCGTTCAGGGCAATGGAAAGATTGACCAGGCCAATCTCCAGTAACGCCAGCAACAAAGTAATACCTGTGGGAATCCGACTTCGGCCGAAAATCAGCAAAAACAACAGCAGTAACATGTCAGCACCTGTTTAAATCATTGGGGTGAGTATACCGGAGTTTTGGAAGGAGGGGTTGACCGGGCGCAACAGAGTAAAAAAAGAAAAGGTGTGGCATTCACTGTCCGCAACAACAAGTGAGCCAAGCTGCCACACCTCTTTTCAAGCCTTTAAAACTGCCACTGAACGCCGGCATAAACGGCGCGCCCCATGCCAGGCACCGCAATTCCGTATGGAATTCCGTTAAGCGACATCGTCATTCCCTGACCGGTGTAGGCGCCGCCGGTCGGGTTGAAATAAAACTTATCAAGCAGGTTTTCAACGCCGGCATCGATTCTGAATGACTGCCATTGATGACTCACCTGCAGATTCAGTAACCCATAGCCTGCAGTTTCTATTTCATTGCGGATGTCAGAGACTTTTTCTTTACGGCTTGCCAGTACCCATTCCAGACTGCTGTGCCAGCCATCAAATTGGTGCGATAACGTTAAGCTACCCTGGACCGGGATCACCTGATACAAACCTGAGCCGGTATCTTTATTTTCTGCGCTGGTGGCACTCACACTACCAGCGAGTTGCCAGTGGCCACTTTTACCGTGACTTATATGCCAGGTGCCACTCACGTTGGTACCATAAATCCGGGCTGATTGGTTTTCGTAGCGCAGTACGTTAAATTGATTCGGCTGCCACATCGAATTGGCCGCTACAGCATCAATATAGTCTGTGATATAAGTAAAGTAACTGGTAACCGTTAGTGAATTATGTTGTTCATCCTGCCAACTCATACTCGCCGAAACAGTATTGGCTTGTTCCGGTTCCAGGCTGGCATTGCCCACATATCCATTGCCGTCGCCAACCAGGTTGTTCATACCGGCTGCCATCATCCAGGAAGACCAGGTGTACTTTTCGTATAAATTGGCTGATCGCACCTTGTGTGCGTAACCAAACTCAATATTAAGCCTGTCATTGGCCTGGTAGCGTGCCACAAGGGTGACATCAACATTGTTGTCGCTACTACTGCGCGAACCATTATTAAAGGCTGTGGCCTGCATCATTTGCATGCCCGGCGCACTGGCCCCGGTGGCATATCCTTCAACCTCGCCGGTTTGCATGGCTACATTTTCATAGCGCACGCCGTACATTAGCAGCCAGTTTGCACTGCTAGCGTGCTCACGCTCGGCAAAAATTGCAATGCGATCACGCTGGCCATTATTAATGTTTAAAAATGTGCCAGGGCCCATGCCGCCGCCAGAGGGCGTCCAGTAGTCGTCCAGTGCATACTGCTGCAGCTCAAGGCCAATTCTCAGTACATCGTGAGCGGCCAGATAGTAATCGGCCTTTACAGTCAGGCCATTGTTGTCTGATTCACTGTACATGGGCATACCGGCAGCACATGTGCCTTGGGGATCGCCCATAAAACGAATTGGCGTGCATGGCATGCCCATCATTGCGTTGCTGCCATACCAGTACTGTTTATCCGGACCAAAGTCCATCATGTGGTCGACTTTTTCATGGTAAAAACGAGTGGTTAGCTGCCCCCAGTCGGTTTCGCGGTGCCAGGCCAGATTGAGATTGATTTGTTCATTATCGAGTAAGTCCATGCGTTGATTGGGGTAGAGCTGTTGGGGCATGTCCTGATAATTCAGCCTCGCATCAATGCTGTTATGCTGGTTAAGTTGCCAGGCTAAACGCAGAGAATGATTTTGCGTTTCATAGGCCGATGAACCCACTTCATCCAGAGCAAGCTGATGTTCCGGACGTCCGGTAGCCGCCAGCGTTTTAAACGTTTCAGCGGCGGTATAATTGTCGGCCTTGCTCCAGTTCCCGGAATAGCTCAGCATAGTGGTGTCGGTGAGATAACTGACCTTAAGGTTTGCGCCGCGAGCATTGTTGTTGCTGCGATAAAAGCTGCCGACCTCGCCGGAAACTTCCGCTCCGGCACGGGTGAGAAATTCCGCTGGCAGTGACTCGGCGATAATCGACCCGCCGAGACTATCGCCGCCAACACTGACTGGCGATAATCCGGCATATACCGTTAATGTGCCCACATCATTTGGTGCCAGGTAGGAAAGCGGCGGGTTCATGTGATTGGGGCAGGAAGAAATAAGATCCATACCATTAACCTTGACCCGCAGACGGTCATCAGCCAGACCGTGTATCGCCGGCAGGCTGGATAATCCGCCGGTGGCATTTAAATGCACGCCGGCTATGCCCCGCAACAGGCTGGCCGTGTCGGCACTGGCAGCGCCTTTACGGTTAATATCAGCTTCATTTAGCACCGCAGTATGCGCGGCGAGTGACTGTCCGATACTGCCTTCCACAGTAATATGTTCTATAGCCTCATCATCAGACTGGGGGCTGGCGTAAATCGGTACAGAGAGTGAACTGAAAGCCAGTCCAATCGCGATGGCAAGCTGGCAAGGCCGCCACCTAACAGGCAAGGGGTGTGTCATTGTTGCTCCTGAGTATTAGTGTCAGGCGCGGGTGTTATTGGTTGTTATTCGCCTGATTTAAGTCAGGTAATAATAGCGAAAACAGGGGGTTAGCCAATGCGGCATATTGTCGCACCGGATGGTGGCCGGTTCCCTTGCGGATTAACGGTAGGGTAGTTGGAGTTGTTGACATGTTCCCGTTAGTTGCTGACAGCCCAGGCGGATCCCGCTGGCGAGTTGTTGCTCGCTGAGGTGATAGTGTTCAACGTCATTTACCGGAGTATCAGCGCTGCATTGTACGCGGCACTTCCCGCAGGTGCCGGCCCCGCCACATTCTGAGGGCAGCTCAATATTATGCTTGCTGAGGGCATTAAATACGGTGTCGGTTGGTCGAACCTCAAGTCTGGCAGGCTCTGCAGTGGATGCAAAGTTAATAGTTAGCGTTACGGGCGTTGCCGACTGTGCAGCCGGCCGTTGGCGCGAACCAAAAATCAACAGGTAGCCGCCACTTAATGATAACAGGCAGGTGGCAGTGGCAAAGACGATGATCAGCGGATGATTAAAAAAACCGCTGCCCGAATAGTCCATAAAATGTAAGGTAAACATCAGGTCATCAAAGCGCTGTCGATCATTGGTGTGCTTAATAACGTGGCCGGTTAATGCATCTAAATAAATTGCCGTGCTGTATTCATCCGCAAAGCGAACCTGCCATAAAGGGTTTTGCTGGCGCGGCAGATCGTCAATGGGCGGGCTGATTAGCACCGGCTTACTGCCTGTAGCACGGCCAGAATAGGCCTGCTCGGCTATTTTGGCTATCTGCTCAGGACTGATTTGCCAGGGTACTCCGGTGGTGGCGTTGAAGAGTCGGCGTTGTTTTAAATAGTAATCATGCAGAGGCTGATTGTAATCAAACTGGTAATAGGGGGAACCCAGTACCCAGACAAGGGAAATGGCCACCGGCGGTGGTGCCGCTATTGCCTGAACAGGGTAAAGCTGGCGTCCGGGTAAATAGCCTTCATGCTGAACAAGCCGCTCAGTGGTGACATTGTCAGCGCTATCCATCAGACTGTTAAAATACAAACCGGTAGTCAGCCAGATGAGCAGCTGCATGAACACCAGTAGTGCCAGCCATTTATGCCAGTTGGCCATCAACAGGCGCATCATAATGCGGGTCTCCTGCGTCTTGCCAGGCGCAATATAAGCAATGTCAGGCCACTCAGGGCTGCCAGCACAGAGACCAGCGATACCGTTCGTAACCAGCCGTTAGTGACATTTTCGCCATCGTCATAGTCCATAATATGCAGCCGCCACATCCAGTCGAATACATACCAGTAATTATGCCGCCGGCGAATAATACGGCCGCTTTGCTGTTCGATATACAAAGTGGATGAAGCGAAGTCATCAAACCTGACTACCCATAAAGGGTTTAATGCACCGTCGGCCGCACGGGAGATTAAAGGCGACACTTTTTCGATTACCGCTGAGCCGGTATAGGCGGCTTCGGCAATTTTTCGGGCCTGAGCCTGGCTGAGTAAGTCTACCGGCAAGCCGGTTATCGCATCCACTACATGCACAGTACGCTGACCGCTGGCTGAACGAAAACGGTACACCGGTTTTTGCAGCAGGGTTACCAATGTAATAGCGGTAGCGTCCGGGTAGTCCTCAAGCAGATGCGACGTTGAATAAGTAATGTCATTAAGCTGTAGAGGCACACTTGAAGGGTGGGTAAGTGGTTCGCCATGAATAAAATGGATGTCCAGACAAACCATGTAAAGGCCGGTAACGGCCCACAGAATAAACTGCAGGCCCACAAATCGCATCAACCATTTATGAAGTGTTCTTGTCTTTTTTATCACGGTTTAACGGCTGTAGCCCAAAAGCGTCAGAAAACCACAATTTAGCAGCAACTGCAATTGCGCTTATGTTTTTCCAGTTTGCCCACACCAGGATTAAAGGTGTTGGTAGGATCAATTCGCTGATAGAACGCCGCTAAGCCTTCTTCGGCTTTGTACAGATGACCGACGTTATGTTCCGCCGGGTATTTAGCGCCCCGGCTGTCCAGTATTCGTAGCATCTCTGCCTTAACCTTTTTGGCATCCACACCTTTTTTCAGAACATAGTCCTGATGGAATACATGGCAGAAAAAATGCCCGTAATAGAGTGATTTATCAATTTTACCGGCCAGCTCGTCGGGCAGTTTTTCGACCCAGTCATGTTCGTTACGACGCAGCGCAATGTCCAGCGCCAGGATTTCACCGACGTCTTTTTGATGCAGCAACTGGTAACGCACGGCGGCGCCAGCGGCGGCAAAGCGATGCAGAAAGGCACTGCCTGACTCGCGCTCGGTGCACTCAAAAAAGTCGCCTACCTGTTCATTGTCACTGAAGAAGGCGGGTAAAAAGGCCTGGGCCTCGGCAATGCCTTCGTCACTCATTTTTAAAATCAGATGATGTTCATATTTTTCACGAAACGCCAGCATACGATCGGGTAGGTGTTCTCGCAGTAGGCCTGATACACCTTGCATAATACGATCGGTAAGGAAGTCAGGAACGAAGGAGATCTTATTAAGCACCGCGTCAATGCGACCTTTAAGCGCGAACATTTTCGGCAACCGGTCGGTGCCCAGGTGTTTCACACTTAAAAAGGTATCCTTGCCATATTTTGCGGCGATATCAAAAATGTCACGGTGAATATATTCGCCCACTTCCGGCAACTGGGTAAATTCAGCCAGGATATGGCGGCGCAAACGGGTCAGTGTATCGGGATTATTCGTACCGATGTAGAAGGTTTTTTCCTGTTTGGCAACCTCAAAAGTATCTAATCGCACGGCAAACACTGCCAGTTTACCGGCACAGCCACTGGCTTCAAACAGGCGGCTGGTGTCGGCGTTAAAGCGGCTGGGAGTATCGGCATCCACATCGCGCAGGCGTTCGCTGTAATCTGACGCACTGGCCTTTTTATTGGTAGCGGTAATAGTGCAATCAAAACGGCCACTTTCTAAGTTGGTAAGGATTTCTTCCGGCGTATCGCCCAGTTCGATGTCGAGGTGATTAACCAATTCGAGCCTGCCTTCAGCGGTTACCTGAGCGAACAGGGCCAGCTCGGTATAGGCCGGACCACGTTTCACCAACGCGCCGCCCGAGTTATTCGCTACACCGCCCACAATGGAAGCGCCTAAACACGATGAACCGATCACCGAGTGGGGCGCGCGGGATAGCGGTTTCAATGTGGTTTCCAGTTTATGCAGGGTGGTACCGGGAAAACTCAGCACCTGTTCGCCGTTTCCAAGCACCATAAGGTCATCCATGACCAGGGTGTTAATGACCACCACTTCACGGTCGTAATCATTGCCACTGGGGGTTGAACCTTCGGTAAGGCCGGTTTTGGCGGCTTGCATAATAATAATGCAGTTGTTGTCGACACAGATCTGCAGGGTCTGCCACAGCTTCAGCAGGGTATCAGGAAACAATACGGCCAGCGCTGCGCCTGAGCCTGAGCGCCAACCCGAACGATAATGTTCGGTACGGCGGTCGCCTGTAGCAACCTTATCCTCTCCGAGGAGCTGAATAAACTGCGAGAGAATGGGCGAATGACTCATGGTGTAACTCCTGTGTTCAGACCCGGAATATCGGTAATTATCATGTCAGCTTAACGGACCACTCAGGTTCAGGCCATATATGGCCAGCATTATAATGGCGCCGGATAGTGCCACATAATAGAGCGTAGGTAACAGTGTTTTACGTAGAGTGGTGCCCTCCTGACCGAGTAATCCAACCGTGGCACTGGCTGCCACTACATTATGGATAGCAATCATGTTACCTGCCGCGGCGCCAACAGCCTGGCCGGCAATTATGACAGCTGGCGAGAGATTGAGACTTATCGCGGCTTCAAACTGAAACTGACTGAACATCATATTCGATACCGTATTAGAACCGGCAATGAATGCGCCTAATGCGCCGATAGTAGGGCTGATGAGCGGGAATGCGTCGCCAAAGATACGGGCAAACAACAGCGCACTGCTCATTGGCATACTGGGCAGGTCTGCTAGATTAACCCCGGAATTGATGAACAGTCGCACCATGGGGATGGTAAACATCAATACAAAGCCGGCACCAATAATGGTTTTACCCGAATCTTTTAAGGCTGTGGTAAAAGTATGCTGGCGACTCTGACCATGGCTCTGAAAGATTATGGCGACCAATGCGGCAATCAGCAGCAGGCCGCCGGGCAGGTAGAGTGGACTGAATGCAGCGCTGACGCCCGCTTCACCAAGAATATCGGTCATACCAATGCTAAGACCACTCAGTAACGACTTTACTTCACCTGATACCCTGGATATAACCAGTAAAATCGCTACCAGTACGTAAGGTGTCCAGGCTTTAAACTGTGACATAGGTTGGTTGCCCACGTAATCGTTGGCGTTGATTTCGAGCATCCCCAGCCAGGCTTTTGGCCATTCTGCTTTGGGGGCAAAGTCCCATTGCTGTGTGGGCATCAGAAAGCCGCGCTTGGCTGCATTAACCACTACCAGCAGGCTGAACAGACCGCCGATCAATGACGGGAATTCAGGACCCAGAAAAATACCGGTCAGCGCATAGGGCAGGGTAAACATGAGTCCCGCAAACAGGGCGAAGGGCAATACCGCAAAGCCTTCTTTCCAACTGCGATTCGGGCCAAAAAAGCGGGTCAGGAAAATAACCATTAACAGCGGCATAAGCGTGCCAACAATGCCATGGATAATGGCTACCTGGGTCGTGATCAACTGAATAAATTGTTCCCAGCTCCAGCCTTCCTGAGCCAGTTGCTGGCTAATCGATGCGCCATCCAGGCCGTTATTGACGCCAATGATGATTGGCGTCCCTACTGCGCCAAACGAAACCGGTGTGCTTTGTACCATCATGCCGATCATTACCGCTGCCAGTGCCGGAAAACCTAAAGCTACCATGAGTGGGGCTGCTATCGCGGCGGGCGTACCGAAGCCAGAAGCCCCCTCCAGAAAAGTGCCGAAACACCAGGCAATAATAATGGCCTGTACCCGGCGATCGGGGGAAACCTGGGCAAAGCCTTGTCGTATGGTTTGGATCGCGCCGGTATACTTCAGCGTATTAAGTAAAAATATCGCACCAAAAACAATCCACAGGACCGAAACGGTAACAATGAGCCCCTGAATAATGGACGCTGCCACACGTTGACCACTCATGTCCCACACCAGCAACGCCAGTAGCGCGGTAGTGATGAGCACCGCGGGCATGGCTTTTCTGGCCGGCCACTGAAAGCCCAGCAGTAACAGCGCCGAAAGCCCGATTGGTAACAATGCCAGCAAGCCCAGCGTGACATCACTCATAGTGTTTCTCCTGAATCATTATCACCCCGGGGTGAATTTAGCGGAAAGGGTACGTATTTATTGTCGTGGTCTGCTACCAAAGTTTAATGTTTCTGCGGTGTAGAAATAATGTAACAGACTTTGCTTTGTGCTGTGGACTCTACAATTGTGCCGGCTGTTAATCTATATTCAGATGCAATATGATTGTTTCCTTTTTTGCACTAATAAATGAGCCAGGGTGAATTCAATGTTCAAAGCCGATGACATGTTGCTGTTTGTTCACGTGGTGGAAGAAGGTTCATTTTCACGGGTATCGGCTAAGTATGAAATTACCATGTCGGTGGTCAGTAAGCGGGTGGCCCGGTTGGAGAAAGCCCTCAACGTACAGCTATTGTATCGCACTACTCGCAAGCTGAGCCTTACTGACGCCGGTCAGGCGCTGTATAAAAAAGCCAAACTCGCTCAGCAGGCACTACAAGACGCTCAGGATGTAGTGGCGGGTTACAGCAGTGACACTCGCGGTAGAATAAAAATGACGATGCCGGTGGTAACGGCCAACCTGGTGCTGAATCAGGCATTAGTTGAGTTTTGCGAACAATACCCGGGCATTGAAGTAGAACTTCGGGTGACTAACCGGGTGGTAGATATTCTTGATGAAGGCTTTGACCTGGCGATCCGAACCGCTAACCTGGCAGATTCGTCGCTGGTCGCCAGGCGTTTGGTGGATTCTAACTGGGTGGTATGTGCAACGCCAGAATATCTGCAAACCTATGGAGAACCGGCACATCCGGACGAGCTGGAAAAGCATCACTGCCTGTTGTACAAGTATGAGGGGACTAAACCCGAAGCCTGGTTATTTCGCCTGGATGGTGAAGATAAACTGATGGCCGTGCAGGGTCGGTATCGCACTAATACTCTCGATACCCTCAAGCATGGCGTGCTGGCCGGTTTTGGCCTGGCCTATTTACCCAGAGCGCTTATCCATGAAGAACTGGAGGCGGGCAAACTGGTGTCGGTGCTGTCGCCATATGTTGCCAAGGAGCTTGGCATTTATGCTGTGTATCCGGGGTCACGCCAGCCCGACAAAAAGCTCAACCTGCTGGTTGAGCATTTCCGTCAGGCACTGCAGCGTAAAAAGCAGTATTTTGCTTAAAACGACATTTGTGCCGAAAGCTGCAGGTAGTCTGAATCCACGGCGATAATCCCTTCATCGTCTATGGCGTAGTTACCATATTCCACACCCACTTTGAGGTGTTTGTTAACCTGATTAATCAGATTAATACCCCATTGTGACCGTTTCTTTTCCAGTACCTCTGTTTCTGCCGTGCCAAAATAGGCCGTTGAACGCAGGGTGTCACTCCAGTGATGACGAAATGAAAAACTGTAGGCCAGGGTTTCTTCCACTTCAATTTCATCGTTGGCCGGGTTGCGCACAATATCCGGTGTCATGGCGGCAGAAGCATAGCGACCGGGTTTGCCACCAGTTACCTGAAACCGAAAATCGTCGCCTTCGAAGATGTTGATTACGCCAGCCAGATTCGCGGCAAATGCCGTTTCATCGATACCGCCTTCATCTACCTGGCGAAGCATTGCTGCCACGGCTACCCAACCCCATTCTGCGGTATGGGTGTAACGGGTTACGAGATCGGGTATCGACTCATCCGCATCGGCGTCATCGCCGCTCAATCCGATGGCACTGGAAGGCGTACCAATATCCCCATCGCCCCAGGTTTCGGGGTTTTCCAGGGCGAATTCCCAATTGTCGTAGGTGTAGCGCACCAACACCGCCCGCATAAAGGCTTCGCCAATAAACGGGCCGCCGAAGTCCAGTGTTTCGGGCATCGAACGAACCGGCATAAAGGTGCTCCAGGCCTGGCCAGCAGTCCAGTTCTGGTAAGTGAAATACAAATGCCGTAGGCGCGGATTTGAAGAGTTACTGATAATTTCGTTGCCGCCACCGCCGTAGAAGTCAATTTCAACGAAGCCGGTGATATCGCCATAATCGACTTTCAGGTTGACCCGGGATTCTCGCACGTTAAAGCCGGTATGAGAGGTTTCGGTAGGCTCGCCGCCGGGGTAATTGGCTACCCAGTAATCCTGATAGGCGATGTCACCATTGACATGACGGATGTCCATCTTGACATACCCGCCGATGGCGACCACGGCTTTGTTTTCGCCTTCGCCCTGATTATAGATTTCGACGGCAGACACTGGCGAAGTAAACAGTGCCGAGGTTAGCCCCGCTGCAGCAAGGGTTTTGATGTTGAATGCATGCATAGAAAAAACCATTAATTTGAGTATGAAAAATCAGCCACGTAATGTACGAATATTCACAGTGGCGATATATGCTTAATGAAGAACACATTGTTTCTAAAAATGCATAAATGAATCCGGACGGAGTCATTAAAGAAGAAACACCTGAGTCGGTTTCGCTGACTTCAGGCATGACCTCAGTGTACCGAAGAAGAAAACAGGCATACTGATGCAGGTCAAAAAAGCTACAGGAATCAAAGGACTTCATTTTGCGCGGCGAGCTTAACTGCTCTGCCGACCACTGTCGCTCAAATTCACCCGCACTCAGTGTGATTGCTTAAATGCGCAGCAGTTATGTTAACGAGTTGACCACATTGTCATAATTTCCTGTAAAAACATGCGTTAGGCGTTAAATTGCCGAGCAATAATCATTGTGCGTGACGGTCATTTAGGTAAGATACAAGCATCACCCTATCTAAACCGCTGAAGCACCTAAAGTGAACGCAAAAAGTCAGGTCTCTCTACTGGAGTTAGCACCACAAGAAATTAAACACGCAAAAGTGATTGCTGGCGTGTCACCCTATGTACTGCGCAGAGTGTTTGGCTTTTGGGTTGTGTTTGTGGCGGCTATTGGCGGTCTGGTCACGGTTGCTCCGGATTTATCTGATACCTTCGTGACAATGACCTTAGGAGTCCTGCTGCTATTTACCTTCCTGATTTTTTATCAAAGTCGAATTGCAGAAGGCTGGCCAGCGATTATTCATTACCACAAGCGTATTGGTGTGGTTCAGGACCCAGTGGCCCGGCGATTTTTATTTGTGGCCGATCACCTGGTGACAGATGCTAAGCCTCACGTGCTAACGCCGAATAAAAAAGCAGTAGCGATACAGATTGATGACAGTCAGCTAACCGATGAAGATAAATCCCTGTTGCAACAAGCCATTTGGCCGGAAGACAACAGCCTTATTGCGCTGAGTTATTTTAAGAAGCGTGAGAATATCTGCGCGTCGGTTAAAGCTATCGTGGGTAACGACTGACCTTATACTTTTGGGTAATTTCTTCATAGTGTCGAGAAATCGCTACACTTAATTGCGTACCCAAATCTTTCTTTTTAATTAAATCCTTTTAAAACAATACCTTAAATATTGGCCTGAATCTCGCAACAGTCACTTCGAATTCTCAATCGGAGCGACATTATGAAACGTTCAGTACTTTCTTTAATGGTTGTAGGTGTTATTACGGCATCAGCCGCTGGTCCGGCTTTAGCTGACTCAAAATGGGAAGATAAGGCCAAGGATGCCTGGATCGATGGTAAAGCTGAAGCGACACTGTTGTTCAATACTCATCTCAATTCTTTCGACATCAATACCGACGTTCAGGAAGGCGTCATTGTTCTGACCGGTAAAGTCGACAGCAGCGTTGATAAGAAACTGGCCGAAGAACTGGTCACCGGCATCGAGGGAGTTGCTTCGGTTGATAACCGTCTGACCATCCTTGAGGACGATGACGAGGAAATGATCAGTGAAGAAACCTCAAACGATTTAACCGACGCCAAAATTGCCACGGTAGTGAAATCCCGCTTACTGATGGACAGTGACATTTCGGGTCTGGACATCGACGTCGATGTTGAAGACAGCGAAGTCACTCTTAAAGGGACCGTTGGTAGTGAAGCAGAGCGCGCTCTGGCGGTAGAAATTGCCAAAAACGCTTCTGAAGTTAAATCCGTAGACGATCAGCTTTCAGTGGTCGAATCAGAATAAATCTAATGGCGGTGAGTCATCCTGGCTGACCGCCTTTTTGCATGGAACTGCACATGAATAATACCGAAAAAAATCCCGCTACACCTGATCATAAACCTGGCATTTTCAACTGGTTTGCACGATACGAAGAATCGGCCCATCCCAGTGAGTATGAAGTTAATCTGTCAGCTTCAGAGAAGCAGGAAGCCGACTAGCAAAATCGTCGGTAGCAAGTGCAAGAATCCGTGAGTAGCAAAACATTGAGCAGCGCAGTTGGACGCAAACAGCCGACGCTCTGTAAGCACTAATTTTCTAACAACCGTGGTGATAACTATGCGAAATTTAACCAAATGGGCATTAGGATCTCTACTGGTTTGCAGCGGTGTTTTGGCAGCCAGTCAAACAACAACCGTGTCACAAACCGTCAATCGTTCGGTATCCGAATGGGCTGGCAGTGACACCGCAATGCAGATGCGATTGCATTCAGCGGCCCTTCAGGAACTGGAGGCGAGCGTTGCTGTTACGCAATTTGACAGCGCCAAACGCATGCACACTTTGCGGCTCAAACGGATTATGCATTACATCAGTCAGGCGCGGGCCTACGAACAGCAGAACTGGCAGTATAACCGCGATGATGCGGTGCAGCGGGCCAGCAATATTTTGCGTCATCATCAGATGAAAACCGGACAGGGCAGTTATGTTTTATAAAGTTGTATTCCCGGCCGCGTTGCTGGCTCTAACGGGATGTTCTTCGGTACCGCCCCCCCCTGAGAACGGGCAAAAGGCCGTCTCATCCAGGGAGGCCAACCGTTCTCAGGCTACCCCACAAGAGCAGCTTAGCGCCGGCCAGAACGTCACCCTGAAAACTTCTCAGGGGGAGCTGAATATCACACCTGCGGTGGTGTCGGTAGCCAATGCTCCGGCGGTCAATCCAACCACTGCGCCAGTATACAATGACCCATGGGAAGGTTTTAATCGCTCGGTATTTGCCTTCAATCATG
>NZ_CAJXQY010000030.1 GCF_913058315.1 uncultured Alteromonas sp.
TACCGCTATCGACAGTTTTTAACCACCAATGCCCGTTAACATGACTGATATAACCGATACACCTGCGATGTGTCAGGCGTATCCCTTGTTATCAAGTATAAAAGAGTGTTCGACGTTGCCTTGCAGCCCTCTACTCTGCAATACAATAAAAATGGAAATTAATCATGCAAACGCCAGCTTTGACAGATTTGGACAGTAAATATCTCGTCCATCCGGTATCCAATTTTCGCGATCATCAGGAAAAAGGCGTGAAGATACTGACATCCGGTAATGGAGCCTGGCTAACCGCCGCCGATGGCAATACTTATCTGGATGCCTTTGCCGGGCTATGGTGTGTCAATATTGGCTATGGCCAGCAACGCGTAGTGGATGCGGCTATCAAGCAGATGACCACCCTGCCTTATGCTACCGGCTACTTTGGCTTTGGCAGTGAACCCGCCATTGTATTAGCAGAAAAACTGGTTTCAATGACACCGGCGTCACTCCAGCACGTGTATTTTTCGCTGGGCGGTTCTGACGCCGTAGATGCCGCCATTCGTTACATTACCCATTATTTTAACGCCATTGGTAAACCAGCTAAAAAGCATATCATTTCGTTACAGCGTGGCTACCATGGATCTTCGTCTACCGGCGCAGGGATTACCGGATTACCGGCTTTTCATGCCAATTTCGACGTCCCTACTCCACAACAGCATAAGATAAGTTGCCCGTATCTGTATCGCAGCGAATTCGCTACCGGCGAAGAGCTTATTGCCGCATCGGTTAAGGAACTGGAAGACAAGGTTGCTGAGATTGGCGCCGATAATGTAGCAGCGTTCTTCTGCGAACCCGTGGTAGGCTCCGGTGGTGTAGTAGTCCCCCCTAAAGGCTGGCTGAAAGCCATTGCCGATACCTGTAAACGGTTAGGCATTCTGTTTCTGGTGGATGAGGTAATTACCGGCTTTGGCCGTACCGGCAAAATGTTTGCCTGCGAGCATGAAGGGGTTGAGCCTGATTTAATGACCATTGCCAAAGGCCTGACCTCCGGTTATGCCCCCATGGGCGCCGTGCTGATGTCAGACGAAATATTTAATGGCATTGCAGATGGCCCTAACAAAGCGGCTGTGGTGGGTCATGGACAAACCTATTCCGCGCACCCGGTCAGTGCCGCCGTAGCTCTGGAAGTGATTAAAATTTACGAAGAAAGCATGCTGGCTCATGCACAGTCAGTAGCGCCTTATTTTGAAGCTAAGTTGCAGGCCTGCATGGCTCATCCTTTGGTTGGCGACGCGCGCAGCATTGGCTTGTTAGGCGCCATCGAACTGGTTGCCGATAAGGCGACTAAACGCCAGTTTGACCCGGCACTGAAACTGAATGAAACCATTGCTGATATCGCCTGGAAACACAAACTTATCTTCCGTGCGTTTGGCGACAATATCCTCGGCTTTGCGCCGGCACTGTGCTTCACCGAATCAGACTTCGACGCGTTGTTTGAACGCTTACAACTCACCCTCGATGAAGTACTGCAACTCAACATTGTAAAACAGGAGATGAAAGGCTAATGACCACTTATAACATCGCCGTGATTGCCGGTGACGGCATTGGTAAAGAAGTCATGCCTGAGGGCCTGAAAATTGTTCAGGCAGCGGCTGAAAAGTTTGGTTTAAGCCTCAACTTCCATCATTTTGACTGGGGCGGTTGCGACTACTACCTCGAACATAACCGTATGATGCCGGAAAACTGGAAAGACATCGTGGGTGATATGGACGCAATCTACTTTGGTGCCGTTGGCTGGCCTGATACGGTACCGGATCACATCTCATTGTGGGGCTCTATTCTTACTTTCCGTCGTGAGTTTGACCAGTACATCAACATGCGCCCGGTCCGCACTTTTGAGGGCGTTAAATGTGCGCTTTCAACACCAAAGGCCGACGAGATCGACTTTATCGTGGTACGGGAGAACACCGAAGGTGAATATTCTTCCATTGGCGGCATCATGTATGAAGGCACCGATCGCGAAGTGGTATTGCAACAATCGGTATTCAGCCGTCATGGTACCGACCGGGTATTAAAATACGCCTTCGAAACCGCCATGCGCCGTGAAGCAAAAAACGTAACGGTGGCCACCAAAAGCAATGGCATGGCTATTAGCATGCCATGGTGGGACTCACGGGCTGATGCAGTCTCTGCAGATTATCCGGAAATCAGCTGGACCAAGCAGCACATAGATATTCTTTCAGCCCGTTTTGTCATGACCCCCGAACGCTTCGATGTGGTGGTGGCCTCTAATCTGTTTGGCGACATACTGTCTGACCTGGGTCCGGCGTGCACCGGCACCATCGGTCTGGCACCTTCAGCCAACCTGAATCCGGAGCGTAAATTTCCCTCTTTATTCGAACCCGTCCATGGCTCTGCGCCGGACATCTACGGTAAGAACATCGCTAACCCGATTGGCATGATCTGGTCAGGCGCCTTAATGCTGAGCTTTCTGACCCAGGATAGTGGTGCAGGTGCCAAAGCACACGATGCAATCGTTACCGCCATAGAGAAGGCCCTCAAAGGTGCCACGCTGACCCCGGATTTAGGTGGCGAGGCCAGCACTCAGGCCATGGGCGAAGCAATCCTGGCGAATCTGTAATGAGTAAAACGAATCAATTTGAGCTAGCCTCGCGGCTAACTGAACCGGCGTTGCTGAATACTAAAAATTTCATCAATGGTAAGTGGCAGAAAGCCGTTTCGCAGCAAACCTATGAAGTGGTGAATCCTGCTACCGGCACCAGTATCGCCGGCGTTGCTAACAGCGACGCCATAGATGCGGCAAATGCCGCTCGTTCTGCAAAAAAAGCCTTTACCAGCTGGCAGCTAACCACACATCGAGAACGGGCCACCCTGCTCGAGAAATGGTATCAGCTTATCCAGCAACATACCGACGATATCGCCTGTATTATGACGTCTGAGCAAGGTAAACCCTTAGCTGAGGCCAAAGCCGAGGTGGGCTACGGTGCATCTTACGTAAAATGGTTTGCTCAGCTGGCCATGCAACTACGCGGTGACATCCTGCCAAATAGCGTACCCGGGCGCCTGCAAACGGTCGAAAAACGCCCGGTCGGCGTGGTCGCCGTGATTACCCCCTGGAACTTCCCGTTTGCCATGCTGGCTCGAAAAATAGCGCCGGCACTGGCCGCTGGCTGTACCGTGGTGGTTAAGCCTGCCGAAGATACGCCATTAACCGCACTGGCTATGGCTAAACTGGCCGAACTGGCCGGTTTCCCGCCAGGCGTAATTAATGTAGTCGCCGCCTCACGGGAACAAACCGCTATCGCCGTGGATGCCTGGCTTAAAGACGTACACGTCAAAAAATTAAGCTTTACCGGTTCGACACAGGTAGGTCGTTACCTGGCAGAACGCTCGGCAAGCTCGCTGAAAAAGCTCTCATTAGAACTCGGGGGTAATGCCCCCTTTATTGTGTTTGAAGACGCCGATATTGACGCAGCCATCAGCGGACTGCTGGCCGCAAAGTTACGTAACGGCGGTCAAACCTGTGTCTGCCCTAACCGTATTTATGTGGCCAATGCTATTTACGATGAGTTTGCCAGCCGCTTAGTCGACAAAGTTTCAGCAATGAACGTTGGCGACCCCTTTGACGACGACACGCAGATTGGTCCGATGGTCAATCAGAAAGCCATCGATAAAATTAGCGGTCATGTAAGGGATGCCGAGCAACAGGGCGGTATTTTGCTGTGTGGCAGCGCGGAACCCCGGGACGGATTGTACTTTGAGCCTGCGGTCATTGCCGAAGCGCATAACAAAATGGCACTGTTCAGTGAAGAAACCTTCGGCCCGGTGTTACCACTGTTCCGCTTTAGCAGCGAAGAGGAAGCCATCGAAGAAGCGAATAATACCGAATATGGTCTGGCGGCGTATTTTTATACCCAGGACCATCGCCGTATCCATCGCGTTAAGGCACAGCTTCAGGCTGGCGTGATTGGTATAAATGAAGGTGCGGTGGCCAGTGAAGTTGCGCCATTTGGGGGCGTTAAGGCCTCAGGCTATGGCCGTGAAGGCTCGCATTACGGACTGGACGATTTTCTGCAAATCACTTACGTGTGCGAAGGCAACCTCTATTAAGTTGCCATTGCTCCCCTTCCGCAAACCTGCCACACAAAACGCATACACAAAAACGGCCAGTCATTACTGGCCGTTTCTTTATCAGAAAAGGTTAGTGCGCGATGCCAAAACTACTGGTTAATATTGCAGTTATTACTATCACCAGCGTACCGATAAACGCCTCGCCAACGATAGACTTTCTAACTTTGTAACGGTCTTCGCTGAGTGTCAGGTTAGCCACCAGATAGCACTTATGATACGCCGCAAAACCTAACATCACTGCAACCAGCACTAATTTACAGCCCATCACGAACAAATAGTCATTATTAGCCTCTGTGCGAACGTTTAGCAGCAGTAACGCAAACAAACCAGCACCGCTAACTAACAACAACCCGACCCATACAGCGGCCTGATTACCATAAGCGTGAAGCTGCGTTCGCAGCAACTCAACATCCTCGAGCCGGCACAGGCGAATAAGCGGGTACAAACTACCCAGCCACCATGCAGCCATTAACACATGTAACGCCACCAGCAATTTGGCAAGCCAGTTTGCTTCGGCTGTGTGCCCGCTGAAGGTAAATGACGCCGCAAACAATGCACTGGTCAAAAGCCAGCTACATACCCACGCTAATGATGTATTCGAGCCGTTATAAAGCTTATTTCCCCAAGCAGTACACAGCATTGCCATTATGATAGCCAACAGTCGGAATTGTGTTTGTGTACCGATGCTCGATTGCCAGCTGATTTGCAGCATCAGGCTATCGATGATGCCGCTGACCCCATCGTCCAGCAGCATACCAGCTGAGAGCGGCACTACCGCAGCAGCCCCCACCAGGCTTATGAACAAACCCGCCCACTGCGCACGTAAGAGAGGTTTATGCCAATCAGCATGCACGGTAAGATCATTGCTACGGCCATGACGCAACAACAGGCGCATGGCATTCATGCCGATAAAACTGACAACGCCAAGGTAGTAAGCTACCTTGGCCAGGGAGAGAAGTGCGAGCCAGCCCATCAGGCTGGCTCGTTGATAAAGCTAATGGTCAGCATGATGACTATGGCCAGACAAAATGGTGAAAGAATACGAGTCTTCCATTTTGTGACCGTCATTACCCATTACTGTCCATTCAACGTCGTACTCATCGGCGGGCAGTGCAGGCACAGGAAAACTCACGGTTTTAGCGGCCTTAACGACGGGTTTAAAACCAAAGTCAATCGCAGTGCCCTGGCTATTTATCAGCACTAACTTAATCAAACGTACCTCTGCTGAAAAGGTTAGTGACAGCTTATCAGGCGCCATTGAAACTTCACTTTCTCTTGGCGGGACAGTCTGCGCTAAATGCACATGCGCAATGGCAGTACTACTGAACAATCCCAAAGCAAGAACCAGGGGTTTAATCCAGTTTGAACCATTTAACATACTGTGCTCCTTAAAAATATTTGACCAGCGGGTTACTGCTGTTGTGTTTGAATTTAGCGAAGGCCTTAGTCGGCAAGTAGAGGGCAACCGCCAGAATGATGGCAACCAACCAGATTTGCCAAACGTAATCAAAAGCAAACAAGTCGCCGTAGTTTGGCCCTACTACCGCCAGCACAATTCGGTAGCTGACCAGTAGCACGAATAAATGCACGATGTAATAGAACATGGGTGCGGAGCCAAAGGTTTCCACTGCTTTAGTAAGGCGATTATTGACATTTTCCAGACCGGCCAGCACCAGGAACGCAGCGCCCAGGGTAAATAGCACATAGTCCAGTGATGGCGGATACTTGGTGTAGTTAATGAAGGACATTACCGTATGAATGGCATCCTGCTGCGCTTCCCATGGCAGCACTTCACCGTAGATATTAAAGCCGCGTAATACCAGCAACAGAGCCCACAGCCCCAATCCCAGTTTAAGCAGGGTTGACTGGCGCTTTGCCCCTTCAACAGCGCGGGAATACAGCGGCCCCATGCAGTAACCAAGTAAGATCACGCCAATCCAGGGTAATACCGGATAGGAGGCTTTAATGCGAAAACTCTCTGAGGTAAATATAATCCCACGATCATGCAAAATAGCCCAGATGGTATAGCCGGTTTCATCAGGATTAAAACTAATAGGGCTTAATAAGTTATGGGCACAAACAATCAGCAAACCTAATGCAAATATTGCTTTATAAGGCAATTTACACAATACGGATAAAGCAACCATGCTCACACCAATTGCCCACATAACCTGCAACCACAGGGTGTCGTAGTTGCCCATCCATAACCAGTTAATTATGGCGATCTCAACAAAGATGATAAACAGCCCACGTTTAAATAGGAACGGTGTTGCTGAACGAGGTGCTTTGTTGAAGGGATGTGAGTAAAGCCAGGCGGAAAGACCGGTTAGAAACACAAACACCGGCGCACAGAAATGTGCGGTGGTTCGGGTAAAAAATAGTTCCGGGCTGGTAGTCTCCAGATCCATCGGATCGCTCACATTTTGATGGAAGAAGAATCGTTCCCGAACATGATCAACCAACATAAACAGCATCACTAATCCACGCAGGATATCGATGGATGCCACCCTTTTTTTTATCACCGCTGCGGGTGTTTGTCCTACTTCACTCATTGTTCTCACCTTCACTCAAAGAACAGGGCTAACCCGATTGGTTTGCCCTCTATTTTTATTGTTTGGTCTTATTCTGGCGCGTGTGGTAATACGAACGACAAAGTCGCCAGCAATTCGTATTTATCGATGATTTTAGGACGGTCAGTAGGCGCATCATAGGTTGCAACCACGACATTTAAACCCTGGTTGCGGATTTCGAATGTGACTTTACCGTCTTTATCAGACACTACAGGTTCGGCATCCGGATCATTAACAAAATCACGTTTAACCAGTGCGCCCTGAACCGGCTCTCCTTTAAATAACACCTGGTAGGTTTGTTGTTCACCCATCATCAAAGGAAATTTGTCACCAACCGGCACAATCTGTAATACCTGGGTATTGATGTGCGGAATTTCACGCAATGGACCTCGTAAGTGTACAGCGTATTTAATTGTTTCTTCGCTTAAAATAGCGTCAGGTACTTCATCACGGCCTTTGCCTATCCAGTGACCTTCCCCGGTATTTGACCAGATACCATTATTTAGCACAGCTGACACTGCAACGGGGTAATCATCGCTGGTTACCAATAATAATGGGCCGGAAGGGGTTAACTCTACATCCACGGTATCCCAGTCTTCATCAAAGCCCGTGACGGAGCCAACTTTGGGCAACCGTAAAACCGCATCCAGATCGTCGGCGCCGACGCCATAAATCATCGCCAGTTGCTTAGAGCGTTCGGCAAACCAGATACCGTGCGCACTGGCTTGCGCCGTAATTAAAGCAGTCAGTGCAATAACACAAATTTTCTTCAACATTGTTGTTTCCTCTGTTTAATTCTTTGTTTTAAGTGATTGGTAAAAACCGGCCACGGTCACCGTAACGGTAACCGGAGAGTCTGACATGTTCTGCCAGTACCAGCCGTGTGTGCCCTCAAATGGTGCTTTGAAAATGCCGTTATCAGCGGCTATTGCTGTTGCTTTTTTATAACTTTCAAACTCGTTAGGGTTATCGAGCTTTTCACCGTGCATATCCATGTACACGGCTAACCCGTCTGTTCGCCAACTGAAGCTAACCCCGTTGTCTTTCTGCATTAACGCCTTCACTTCCACCCCTTCATATTCAGGGATTTCAATGGTGATCGTTTTGCTGGCAAATTCTCCCTCACTGCCAGCCAGAATAAACGCAGCATCTGACTTGATTTCCATATCTTCACCTGCCGGAGCACTGTTCAGACTGGTTAACCCCAGCAAACCACCAATGCCGGTGAAGTCTTTATTGTATTCGGCAGGCAACACAACGGTGACAGATAGAACTACCGCCAGCGCCGTTGCGATAACCAGCCCCTTAATAACTTGTTGATTTGATACATCGACATGCTGTTGTTGAGTTGTCATACCGTGCCCCACATATATCCGGAAAGTTGAAAGATTGTCAGTGTGACACCGGCGGTAACCAGTGCCATATTGGCCGCAAAGGCATAGCGCATAAAATGCTGGCTTTTACGTAGCAGGATAATGAACATTAACATGCCAAAAAGAGCAATCATCTGGCCCATTTCCACGCCAATGTTAAATGAGATTATGTTGCCTACCAGGCCATCAGCCGACAGAGTGAAGTCCTGCAATTTGGTCGCCAGACCAAAGCCATGGAACAGCCCGAACACCAGTACTGCAGCCTTGGTATTAATGGAAAATCCACAAAAACGCGGAAAGAAACCAATGTTATCAAGGGCCTTGTAAGCCACTGATAAACCAATAATGGCATCGATGATATACGCGTTGATATGAATGCCTGACAGCACGCCGAACAACAATGTCACGCTATGACCCAAAGCGAACAAGGTGACGTAAATTCCCACATCTTTGAGTCTGTAGAGGAAGAAGATGACGCCGAGCAAAAACAATAAGTGATCATAGCCGGTCACCATGTGTTTCGCGCCGAGATAGATATAAGGAATAATATGCAGTCCTGAGCTGGACTCTAAAAATGCCCTGTCTCCCTCAGCTACGCCATGAGCACTCGCCAGCGGCATCACTAAAAGTAATGTCATCGCCAGCAAGAGTTGAGTAATCAATCGCATCGTCATGGCCTACAGCTTGTATTTACCAACGATTTTTGAAACGCCATCCTGCAGGGTTAACATGGCAAGTACCTGACTAGCCCCCGATAAATTTACCGGCGCACTAAAACGATTGCCTTCTGCAGCGGCTGTTTCAATCATTTCTTTGCGATCCTCGCCTTTGACTTTCAGACGCAAGCCCAATTCTGCTGCATTGAGTGGTTCGCCGTCATAAAACACCCAAACTGATACTTGATCACCGTCCTGCTTCATCTCAAATGAATACTCACCAACGATCTTTACAACGCCGCCATACTGAGGCTCCGTATTGCCGTGAGCCAAGGCCTGAGTTGATACCAACGGGGAAGCTAAGAGTGCTGCTATCAGCAACAAGTAATGTTTACGCATAGGAATCTCCTGTTATAAAAATAATACTGAAAGGTAGTGAGCAGAAACGACTCTTTGCCGTTTTATTACTGACACAAAGCACCGAATTTTTTCACTTAAAAAACATTTAACGCTGTGACAATTTCTATGAATTTATTGCTACAGCCTAAAACCTATTGCCAGTCGGTTTTTAAAGCGCTCCAATCGGCGTTGCGCTTCTTGCATCGCTAAAAAGGTAAGATCAGTTCGATATAATGATGAATACTGTCTATAGACAGTAAATTGGTAAACAGCACTGCGGCGGCCAGCAGGCTAATGATTACCGGGATCTGAAAATGAAATTTTGCCGGCTCCAGCAACGCATGAACACGTTGACTAACAAAGTCTTCGCCAAATGAAAAAGCGAAGGGAACTGGGCAATTTTGCGCGGATTTCCGGTAAGCAACCAACGCAGAAGCTACAGTCAGAGCGCCAACTTTCTCTGCGGCCTGACTATCTGCCCGCAGCTCTGTCGCGAGCTCAAAAGCTTGTCGTAATTGCCGCCGTATGGCCCGCGGATAATAAGCGCTAACAATGCTAAACAACCACTTCTGTAACGGATCAAAATAGCGTTTATGCCCGGCTTCATGTGCAAGAATGCAAGCAAGCTCATCGCGTGTAACACGCTCTGTCAGACCAGTAGACAGGTAAACCATTGGTCGCAACATGCCCGCAGTAAATGCCAGCGGAATGGAAGTCTCAAGCAAAATATAATTATTACCATTAAGTTGAGCAGCATTGGCGTCAGCCATCAGGCTAACACTTTGCAAACTCTGCTTATGCTGATTCAATAAGCGAATGTGGCGAAGCAAAATCCAGACTGTCGCAACAGCCCAAATCACCAGTAAACTGCCATGCCAGGACAACCACTCAAATTCAAACAGGTGATGCCAGTGAATAAACATCTCCAGCGGTGGCCACATTACGTCAGTAAAGGCATAAAGCATAAATGCCCCACTGCAAAGCGCCCCTACGAGCACAGGTAATAACACCCAGGAGGTTAACAATGCTTTTTGCCAACCGGCAGGAAGTAGCGAAACCTTGCGCACTAAAAAACCACTGACTAAAAGTTGCAGTAAGAGTGCAAACCAGGCACTCACCACCGCCAGGCTCAGTACATTGAGGAAAATGGCTGTATCAAACATTTCAGCGCTCCTTATTCAGTCGCAGCCGTTCACGCTGCGCCTGAATCATTGACTCCAGAGCATCAAGCTCCTGTGCTTCAAATTGTCCTGAATAAGATTGGAATGCGTTAATAAACACATTCTCATCATTGGCGGTAAAATCTCGCGTAACACTATCAATAAGCCTCGCGATTAATCCTTCCCGCTCTACCCGTGGCGAATAAAAATAGGCATGTCCCTGCTTGGTTCGATCGAGTAATTGTTTTTTATAGAGACGATCCAACGTGGTCTGGATGGTATTGAGGTTGCCACCTTCATGACGGGTGAGGGCAGCAAATACTGTTTTGACATCGGCTGGCGACCGTTGCCATAAATAATTCAGTACTTTTTTCTCTAATTCCCCTAACACCATCAAACGTTTCCTTTAAGTTCATATCTAGTCTTGCATAACCACGGCAAAGTGAATGGCTTTTATGCACCTGGTTTGAAGCATAAAATGCTGTTAGCCATTTAGCCCTGCCATTTCCTACTGTGAAGTGGACAGGTTAACGACCTTCATCAATTACTTAATCACATGCTCAGTGCCAGTACTTACAGGCTTATCACGATGTAGCATGCGATATAAGCCCGGGATCACAAACAGCGTAAGCAAGGTTGAAGAAATGATGCCGCCAATCACTACTGTTGCCAGCGGACGCTGTACTTCAGAGCCAATACCGCTATTTAATGCCATGGGAATAAACCCTAGAGAAGCTACCAACGCTGTGGTCAGTACCGGTCGTAAACGCGTGAATGCACCTTCAAATATCGCTTGTTCAAGCGTATGCCCACCACGGCGCAATTCACGAATAAACGACACCATTACCAATCCATTTAATATGGCGATCCCGGACAGTGCAATAAAACCCACAGCAGCAGAAATTGAAAACGGTATATCCCTCAGCATTAGCGCAGCGACGCCACCGGTTAAGGCCAGCGGGACACCCGTGAAAATGATCATGGCATCTTTTACCGAGCTCAATGCCAGAATAAGTAACCCGATAATCAGTATCAAAGTGACCGGTACCACGATGCTTAAACGGGCAGAGGCCGATTGTAATTTCTGGTAGGTACCACCGTACTCCACCCAGTATCCGGCAGGAATTGCAACCTTGTCAGCCACAGCCTGTTGGACATCCGCCACAAAACTGCCCAGATCACGACCGCGAACATTTGCGGTGACCACCACCCGCCGTTTACCATTTTCGCGATTGATCTGGTTAGCCCCGGAGACCAGTTCCAGATCGGCTAATTCTTGTAACGGCATGACATGCCCGTCGGGTAAATGAATGGGTAAATAGGCCAATGCATTTACGTCTGAACGACGTGTTTCAGGAAGCCTGACCACAATCTCGGAGCGAATGTCCCCCTGGTAAAATTTGCCAGCAACCGTGCCGCCCATCGCCGTGGCTAACTGGCTTTGCAGCTGGGCCTTGCTGATACCAAACTGTACCAGCCTGGCGGTCTTAGGCACGATATTCAACATGGGCAGGCCGGTAGTTTGCTCAACCTGAACATCCGCAATCCCCGCTACGCCATTGATAGCCCCTTCGATTTCGGCCCCTAATCCGGTTAGGGTATCAAAATCATCACCAAACACTTTAATGGCCAGTTCAGCACGCACACCGGCGAGTAATTCGTTAAAGCGCATCTGTATCGGCTGCAGAAACTCATACCGGTTACCGGGGATCGGCGCCACAATGGCTGCCAGTTCATTCACTACCTGTTCTTTCGACTTGTTTGGATCAGGCCACTGCGCCCGTGGTTTCAAAATAATAAAGTTATCTGCCACACTCGGAGGCACCGCATCGGTGGCCACATCAGCGGTGCCGATTTTAGCAAACACCCGCTCGACTTCAGGCATCTCACTGATTTTTTGTTCGAGGATTTTTTGCAGGGCAACGGCCTGACTCAAAGACGTGCCGGGAATGCGCAAGGCATGCATGGCAATATCACCCTCATCAAGATTTGGGGCAAACTCACTGCCTAACCGTGTGGCCTGGTATGCAAACACCACCACCAGCGCCGTGGCCAAAGCAACCACTACAATCCGACCTTTCAACACCCATTTAAGCGCCGGTCGGTAAATAAGCTCAGCACCCTTAATAATCGGACTGTGCTTCTCTTTAACCGGTTTAGTAAACAGTAACGCGATGGTGGCAGGCACAAAAGTTATCGATAGCAGCATTGCGCACAGCAGAGCAATAACAACAGTAATCGCCATCGGATGGAACATTTTCCCTTCCACCCCTTCCAGAGCAAATATGGGCAGGTACACCGCGGTAATAATAAAAACCCCGAACAAGGCAGGCCGAATCACTTCGCGAGTTGCTTCGAACACCACGCTCAGTCGTTCCGTTAACCGGATAGGCTTTTTCCCCTGCTGGCTCAGACGGCGCAGACAGTTTTCCACAATGATAATCGCACCATCCACCAACAAGCCAAAATCCAGTGCTCCAAGACTCATTAGGTTTGCGCTGACCCGGGTTTGTACCATACCGGTGATTGTCATTAACATGGCAAAAGGAATAACCAGGGCGGTGAGAAACGCTGCACGAAAATTCCCCAACAATAAGAAAAGCACCACGATAACTAACAGCGCACCTTCGGCCAGGTTGGTTTCAACTGTCTGCAGGGTTTTATCAACCAGCCGGGTTCTGTCGTAAACGGCTGTTGCTTCAATGCCCTCGGGCAATGATTGGTTAATCTCTTTAAGCTTGTTGGCAACGGCATTGGCGACAGTCCGGCTGTTTTCGCCAATCAGCATAAACACTGTGCTCATAACCACTTCCCGGCCATTTTGAGTCGCGGCCCCCGTACGCAGTCCCTGTCCATTCTGAATGTCAGCCACGTCTTTCACGTATACTGCTGAGCCGTTAGTTTCAGTCAGTGGGATCATGCCAATGTCTGCCATACTCTCTGCCTGACCTGGTACTCTTAGCAGCCACTGTGCACCATTTTGTTCAATAAAACCCGCCCCCTGATTCTGATTGTTGGCGCCAATAGCCTCAACCACATCCGCTTGGGTCAGGTTATAGGTCAGTAATTTTTCAGGGTTAAACGCGACCAGTATTTCACGCTCATATCCGCCGATAGGATTCACCTCGACCACGCCCGGCACGCGCATCAGCTGCGGGCGGATGGTCCAGTCGTGCACGGTTCGTAAATCCATGGGCGTTACCGGCGAACCATCTTTATTGGTGGCCCCGGGTGCGGCATCCACAGTGAACATAAAGATTTCACCGAGACCAGTCGCGATGGGGCCTAGCTCAGGTTCCAAATCGCCGGGTAATTCAGAGCGAGACGCTGATAACCGTTCATTAACCAGCTGGCGGGCAAAGTAAACGTCGGTATCATCATCAAAAATCGCCACCACCTGAGATAAACCGTAGCGAGAAACCGAGCGGGTGTAGGTCAGCCCGGGAAGCCCGGCAAGTGCTGTCTCGAGCGGAAAGGTAACCCTTTGTTCCGCTTCCAGCGGCGTATACCCCGGCGCTTCGGTATTTATCATAACCTGTACATTGGTGATATCCGGTACCGCATCAATGGGCAGTTTGGTGAAATTCCACACGCCAAGCCCGGCAACCATTAACACCAGGGCAAGTACGAGAAACTTGCGCTTTATGGAAAAGCTTAGTATCGACTCCAGCATGCATCGGCTCCTAGTGATCGTGTGATGCGCCGGACTTTTCGATGTCGGCTTTGAGAATAAAACTATTTTCGGTAACGTATTCGGTACCCGGCGCCAGTCCGCCCAGCACTTCAATCCATTCACCACCTTCACGGCCAAGCTCCAGCATGCGCACTTCGTACTGTTCACCCACTTTGGCATACACCACGGTAAAATCCCTGAAGCCCTGCAGGCCAACTTTCTTAACCGCCAGCGGTACATCAACAATAGCCACGTTAATATGTGCTTTAACAAAACTGCCTGCGGTAAGAGAATTTCCGGTGTTCGGCACTTTCACCCACAAAATGCGGGCCTGATCATCCCGCACCTCGGGTTCGATAAAGCTGACTGTTCCTGTTACGGCCGTATCCCCCCCTTCAATATCAAGAGTCACCAGACTGCCGGTTGTCACTTTGTGGTAATCGGCGGGATAGACTGCCAGGCGAGCGATATATTGTCTGGTGTCTGTCAGAGTTAACAGTGTGCGCCCTTGAGTTTGCTCACCAGCACTGGCTGGTCTGGCCGTCACTATTCCAGCAACAGGCGATTTAATGGTGTATGGCTTGAGGCTTTCATTACTTTCGACCGTGAACAATGTTTGGCCTCTGGTTACCGTATCGCCAAATGCCACATGCACGCGCTGAATTTCACCATCAAAACGGGCACTGATATGGGTCTGCGAACCCGGTGGTAATGCAATAGCGCCATAAGCCGGGATAGACTGATGCAACGTAGCAGGACCGGCGATTTCTGTTTTGATTTCCATCGCATCAGCTACGGCTTGCTCGATGATTGTCCGACCTTCATAGTTTTCATATTCCCATCGATAGGATTTACCATTATGTTGCGCGGTGACCGTTACATAAAATGAGTGAGGTTCATAAATCACCATATCGCCGCGTAAAAAATCGCCCTGGGGATTAAAGTTAATATCATCAACCACATCTCCCAGCCGGGTAAGCTTAACATTGAGACTGACCTGTTGTGGCTTAACAGTCTGCCCTCCCTCGCTCACCCAAATTCTGAATTCAGGCGGTACGCCGGTTTCAAAAATGGCCAACTCAACGGCAAAGTTACCGTCCCGCAACATTCTGCCCCGGTGTGGGCCTTTCTCTGGTTCTTCCTGAGCGGTTTCTGCTGGCGCCGAGGACGCCAACACACTGAATACTGGCATTGCATAGCACAGAACAACTGCCAGGCTTAAAGAGGATAATAGTTTGTAATACTTCATAATCTGTCTCATTGCGAAAGCGAAGTGCCGGTAAGGCGCTGAATTTCGATGTGTTGCAGGTGCAAGCTAAGGTAAGCGTCGAGCAGCTGTGATTGTGCGCCTAGCAACTCGCGACGCAATTCACTCCACTGGCTGTAACTTAACTGACCTTTTTCAAAAGCCTGTCTGGCTTCTTGTAACGCAGACTCAAGAGTCGGCACAATGTGATTGTCGACGGTTTGAATAACGTGATAAGAATGCTTCATCTCGTGCAATAAAACGTAGAGTTGCGCATCGAGTTGCTGCAGCAGAGCGGTTTGCTGACTGTCGAGTACAGCCTGTTTAGCTTGTAAAGCTGCCACGGTACCTGCGTTATAATCCTTGCTCCCCCAGGGAATCGAAACTTCGGCGACAAAACCAAAATCATCGGAGGCTTCATAGCGTCTTAGCCCGGCAGAGAACTGCCATTGAGGGTGTGCCTCAATTCTGGCTTTTTCTATTTGTGACTGTGCAATGCGCTGAGCAGATGCGAACCGCTGTACACCGGGATTTTCAGTTAGTCTTTTAACATAGTCCCGGGTGGCCGGTATCGGGGGTAAATCGAGTAAATTACCGGTTAAGGTAAAGTCGGTATCGGGCTGCCCCCAAAGCGCGCTTAGCTGGTACTTAGACGCCTTGATATCGTGCTCTGAATCCTCGACAGCGAGCTCCCGCCTAAGTAATTCGGCTTCGGCCAGTTTTCGTTCAATCACCGAGCTTTTCCCTGCAGCAAGGCGCTCATCAATTGCCTTAATGACCTCCTTTGCTTGTTTTACGGCCAGCTTATTTAAGGTTAGCCGCTCCATTTTGACCAGAACCTCGATAAACTGCCGAGCCGCTACTGCCGACAAATCCAGCGCTTTGATTTCCTGATCGAGCAAAAGCTTACCTGACTCACTTTGTATGGCGTAAACACGACTTTTAATCTGCTCATGTTCCAGTATCCATGAATACGTCAGCGTGGTCTGCGTACTTTTTAACGCGCTGTAATTGCCCGTCCCCAGAGCATCTTCGACCGTCAGGCCGATTTGCGGACGCTGTGCTGTGGCGGCCTGTTTCAAGCGCCCTTCTAACACGGCCTTCTGTTCAACGAACACCTGCAGGGCCGGATGATTATTCAATGTCAGGCTCACAACATCGCTCATTGATAGCGTTATTGGTGCTGGCGTTTTTTCAGCGAATACCGACAGGCTTAACAGGCACGCGACGAGCCCAACAAAAAACCGACCAGCAATCGGTTTTTTAACTACTATTACTTTGAGGTTTCTCTTCATCACATACCTATCTGACTGGGGATTACCCCGCTGTTATTGGCTTTTCCGCAATGCTCGCTGCTGTTCTATCAGCCGCTCCAGCGCATCTAACTCACTCTCGTCCATACGGCTGGAGACTGAACTGAATGCGGCCAGCAGACTACTTTCACCCTTTTCAACAAAGTCATTAGTAACGGTTTCGATAAGCTGACTTATCAGGCCCTCTTTATCCACCTTGGCCTGATATAAAAAGGCGTGTCCTAGCTTTCTGCGGGTGAGTAATCCTTTTCTAAATAACCGCTCTACTGCGCTTTGCACGGTATTCAGCGAGCTTTGCCGTTTCTGACTCATCGCTTGGTGGACTTGTTTTACATCCGCCTCCGCATTTTTCCACAGATACTTCAAAACCTGTTTTTCTAATTCACCAAGTTGCATAGTGTGGTACCGGTTCAGACAATTTCTGTTATCGTCGCAAAATAAAAACCGACAGACAATCGGTTTTTACACTGACAAAGATGGCAATGACGATAGTGTAAGTCGTTTTTAACAGCAGATTTGTTTATTTAGTGATGTGTTTGCAAAACATAAAGCCATAAATGCGCCATTTAGCGCATTTATGCTTAGCTATTTCTGTGCACTGGATTAGTTGCCCTGCGCCGGCATTTGCTCTCTTACAGCGCGCGGGCCTGGCAGTAATCCGTTATGAGCATGAGTAGACAATAAACGGGCAGCCGTGATCCCTGCTACATCAAAGCCACGGTCGGTCACGGTTTCGATGATCTGAGTTAGCGCCGCTTCAACCAGCATACCCAGTAAGCCGTTACTGTTTGCGCCACGACCTTCACCGCTGGACGCACTAGCAGCGCCCTGCCACAACAGCTGCCCGGTACGCAAATCCACCAGCTTTGCTTGCGCCGACACGATAGTGTCACTGGCCAGCACCGCATAGGAAGTGCCGTAGTCGCGGATGGTGATATACAGGCCGGCATCAGCACCAAATATCTCATGCAACTTTTGATAGTCGATAGCCTGGGCGTCTTCGGCAACGGTCATACCGTTGGCAATAAAGGTTTGATTGACCACCGCCACCGGAAACACGTAATAACCGGCCTCTGCGATGGGCTTCGCTATTTGCGCCATCACGCCGTAAGGCGCCATTACCTCAGGGGTAAGATTTACCGGTGGCATCACCAGTATAGAGGCTGGCGCAGCGGCACGAAAAGCCGTGTAATCGTAGTTGGCCTGGCGTGTTGCCTGGCAACCACTGAGTAAAGTGACAGCCGTTACAACCATTAATAATAGCCGACTCATCACTTCACTTCCTTTTGGTTAGCCAGCAGAAAATCAATATACCCGGTGGACTCTGGGAATAATTGCTTTTCGGTTTCAAAGTGAATCCCGCCATTAACGCCATCACCCTGTTCAAAATACAACATGCCAAGATGAGCGTGTATCCCCGGCGCGACCGGGCGTCCGGCATTAGCCGCCTGTTCAATGATAATTTCCAACGCATTGATTTGCTCATCGATGGTGGTCTCATCATTTTTGAAATAGTGATAAACCGTGGTCTGATAACCGCCATAATAATACATTGGCTTCGATGAGGACTGACACCCTGCCAGTCCGATAAGGGCAACAACTATCAACCATACCCGTATCATTTAGCAACTACTCCTGAGGTTTGAACTGGCCGCTTTCAATCCCTTTCACCAGATTGTTAATGGCTTCGCGAATAGACAGTTCAAGGACTTTGCCATTAAGCGTAGCGTCGTAACCAGCTGTACTGCCAAACCCCACCACTTCACGCTCGGATAAGCTGTATTCCCCGGCACCGCTAACCGAGTAAACGACCTCGGTGGACTGTGTATCAACAATATTAAGGGTAACGCGGGAGTAAGCGATTTGTGATTTACCTTTGCCTAACAGGCCAAATAACTGTCGGTCACCTTCGGTTTTACGGCCAAACTCCGTTACATCTCCAGTGATCAGATAACGCCCCCCGGCAATCGTTTGTTCTTTACCGGCATAGTGGGTTTCTTCAGACAGCATTTGCATGTTGTCCCGATCCAATACCGCGAAGCGGTTGGTTTGCTGAAGGTGACTAATCAGAATGGTTTTTGCCTGGGAGCCAAGACGGTCGGTTCCGTTAGAAAAAATGCCGTTTTGAAAACTCGAACGGTTTACAAATTTACCCACCACCACTCTGCTTTTTACGCCGCTGTAGGCGGTGTTATAGGACTCAACTTTCTGAGACACTATAACGCGGGAAGATTGCTGAGTGGCACAACCAGAGAGCAACAGCATCGTGGCAGTTAAACCGACCACTAAAGACTTGCCAAACACGTTCATTTTCATTTTCGTATCCTTAAAAGCGTACACAAGAACAGGGCGAAAACCTGATTTTACTGCCCGGACTGTTAAGCGCATAGGGCAACCGGCAGAGCCGGCAGCGTAATGAGGTCGTAACCACAAATCAACTGAAAAAGTGTAAATAAACACATCTCAACTCCCGCTCAACCTGCAAATGCAAGTAGCGCGGGTATAATGCCTTAAAACCAGTTACCATTTGTGCGGTAATAAAACGTAGTGAGATACTTTGCATGTCAAAGATAATAAAAATAACCTGCCTGCTTTTGATAGCCTGTACGATTGGCTGCACGCCAGCCATCATAGAACAGGAGCGCGTGACATCGCCCTACGACAATCCGCCCATTGATCCTCAAAATGCCTTTAGTCAGAACGTTCAGCCTGTCCTGGACAAACGCTGTGTGGTTTGTCACGCCTGCTATGACGCCCCCTGTCAGTTAAAACTCGGCAGCTATGAGGGAATTACCCGTGGCGCTAATAAAGCCCCGGTTTATCATGGTGATCGCCTGCTTGCTGATAACCCCAGCCGCTTGTTTATTGATGCTCAGAGCCCGGGCGAATGGCGCAGCAAAGACTTCTACCCGGTACTTGATGAAGTCAGTGAGTTTAATAATCAACTGAACAACAGCGTGCTGGCCTCAATGCTGGCGCTTAAGCAGTCTCACCCCACCAATACTAATGAGCCGCTGGGCGATAACTTTGAATTTGATATCAACCGTGAGATGCAGTGCCCTACGGTTGATGAGTTCCCGGCTTACCAGAAAGATCATCCCCAGTGGGGCATGCCTTACGGATTACCGGCAATTGCTCAGCAGGAACATGAGCAAATCATGGCCTGGCTACAGGCCGGCGCCCCGGCATCTGAACCGGCGCCGGTACCGGCGTCCGATCAGCAGGGGATTGCCCGTTGGGAAGCCTTTCTTAATCAGGACTCTGACAAACATCAGTTAGTCAGCCGCTATCTTTACGAGCATTTGTTTATTGCGCACATTTACTTTGAAGATAGCCAGGGCAACACCCGCTTTTACTCGTTACAACGGGCGCTGACACCACCGGGCGAACCCTTTACGCCGCTGGCTACCCGACGCCCTTTCAGCTCGCCATTTGGTGATCAGGACAAGGGCAATAATCAACGGGTTTACTACCGTTTTATGCCGGTCAAAAATACCATTGTCAGTAAGTTGCATATGCCTATTAAGCTGGATGATGCCCGTTTAGCGAAGTGGAATAAGTGGTTTATTGAGCCAGAATACCGTGTTTCTGAGTTACCAGAATACGCGCCTGAGGTGGCCTCGAACCCCTTTGTGGCCTTTGCACAAATTCCGGTGTCGTCGCGCTACCGGTTTATGATCGACGAAGCCCAATACACTATTATGCAATTTATTAAAGGGCCGGTATGCCGCGGTCAAATTGCACTGAATGTCATTAACGACCACTTCTGGGTGATGTTTTTAAACCCTTCCAGTGACATCCTGGAACATCAGGATGCCTTTTTGCAAGATGCACGCAACACTATCAGTATGCCGGCAGAAGCACAGTCTAATGCCATGCCTACCAACTGGATCAAGTACGCCAAGCAAGAGCGGGAGTACCTGGAAGCCCGCAGCCGCTATATTGCTGAACATGCCCGTAACGAAGTGTCACTGGACCTGGATATTATCTGGCAGGGCGACGGTGAGAACGACAATGCCGGCCTGACCATTTTACGCCATTACGATGCAGCCACCGTAGTGAAGGGTTTTGTTGGTGAGCGCCCACAAACTGCGTGGATTATTACCTACCCTCTGTTTGAACGTATTCATTACCTGCTTGTGGCGGGCTACGACGTCTATGGTAATGTCGGCCACCAGCTCAACAGTCGCATTTACATGGACTTCCTGCGGATGGAAGGGGAATTTAATTTTCTGGCATTACTCCCCGCAAAAACACGTAAAACGGTGTGGGATAACTGGTATCAGGGCGTCGTCAGTCCGGTAGAAAAATACGTTGCCGACGGCCATCAGTTAACCGGTGAAACAGCCATGACGTTTGAGACCAACGAACCACTCAATGAATTGTACCAGCGGGTAAAAGCGCACTTATCTGACGTACTCAGTCCACGCCACGAACTCAGCAACGGCTTCACCGACAGTAACGCGTTAACGGCATTAAACCGTATTGCCCAAAGCGGCGGTATACCTGCCTCGCTGCTCCCGCAGAGCAGCATCATACTGGTTGATGCGGAAAACAGCGACGAACAGCATGTTTATACTTTGCTCAGCAACAATGCCTATACCAATATTTCTCACATCATTGCCGAGGATGCCAGACGGCTACCGGAACAAGATACACTCAGCCTGGCCTACGGATTTGCTACCTCACACCCCAACGCTATTTTCCATTTGAGTACAGCGCAGCTATCGGCTTTCAGTCAGCAGGTTGCCGGGCTGCAAAATGAGCAAGACCTTCAGCGCTTGTACGAAGCATTTGGCGTGCGGCGCACCGCAGAGGACTTCTGGGAAGTCAGCGATACCATCCACCAGTGGTACCGGCAAACCTACCCGTTGGCATTTGGCTATCTGGACTATAACCGCCTGACTAACTGGTAAACAGTGGCAGGCTTATGGCACTGCCGGCGGCTTTTAGCCGGCAAATACCACCAGTTCGATAACAGCCAGCGCTGCCACGCCAGCCAGGGCGCAATACATGTTAGGGTCGCGTACTTTTTCTCTTAGCCAGCCGTGCAGCTTTACTGAGGCCGTCTTGTGCATAAGGGCAGACATATTCGCACTCCTTAGAATTTATGCTAAATAAATTGTCAAATCGCCATCGTTAACATTAAATTAACAGGCTTTGCGTTTGCTGCGTATTAGTCAAACGGTTAAATTGCTGCAACCCCCCTAAAAATTATGAACATAATCAGTAAAAACAGAAGGTTAACGAATCACCCAAAGTATCGATAGGTACTAGCGATCCCGTTGATAACCAGCTCATAATCACCATTTCGGCGGATGATTTGCTTACCCACCGAGCTCCCTACATAATTATTATCAGGGAGGCTTTATGAACCAGTTACCACCAGAACCTGAAAAACCCCTTAACAGTGATTGCTGTGGCGGAGGGGCATGTTGCCCTTGTGTGTGGGATGTTTATTTTGAAAAACTTGCCGAATGGCGGGCAGCCAGGGAGGCACTGGAAAATCAGGCGCCAGCAGCGAAAAATCAACCAGAAGCGTAGCGGTATCCGGCATTTCGCCGTAAAAAAACCGCCCTAGTTCTGTTCACTTTTTAATCACGCAGCGTTACTCTGATGGCAGTTTTTGCAACGGATGCCGACAATGAGCCAACTTCAGCCTGAGTACTTTACCGAAGACAACGAAGTAAAATCGCTGGTCAGGCAACTCCAACAACTGCGATCACAGCGCGTTTCAGATATCGTTGATGACTCCGGTCACCAGTATGTTGATCTGGTTATGGAAGGCGGTGGTGTGCTTGGCCTGTCACTGGTAGGTTATACCTACGGTCTGGAGGCCGCCGGATTGCGCTTTCGCTCGGTCGCAGGCACTTCTGCCGGCGCCATAAACGCCCTGCTGGTTCAGGCACTGGGCAAACCCAGTGATGCCAAAAGTGAAAAGATGATCGCAGCCGTAGCCAATATGCCTATGGCCAGCTTTCAGGATGGCAGCAAGATGAGCCGCATGGCCACAGAGGCCTGGCTGGCTGGCAAAAACTGGTTGTGGAAGTATTCTATTTCACTGGCCATTCTGCGCCCGCTGCTCAAGCATCTTGGACTCAATCCCGGCACCACCTTTCACCGGTGGCTTAAAGACATACTGGCAGACAATCAAACCGATTCCTGGCAAGCCTTAAAACAACAAATGAACACCCCAATAGCCGGTTTGCACTTTGATCCCGTTCCACTGCCAGGCAATATAACAGCGCCAGAGACAAGTCCGTTTGATTCAAATAACTGGCGGGTCGAACTCAAAGTGGTTACCGCCGAACTTTCCAGTACCAGCAAAATAGTGTTACCCGAGCGGGATGGCGGATTGTTTTATGATGACCTCAACCGTGCCAATCCGGCCGACTTCGCCCGGGCTTCCATGTCAGTGCCGCTGTTCTTTTACCCGTTTAAGTTAGCGGTACCAACAACTGAGTCGGTGACGGCCGCCTGGCAACACCTCGGCTACCAAAAGAGAACCCTGCCTGAGACAGCCGTTTTTGTTGATGGTGGCTTAATTTCCAACTTCCCGATTAATCTTTTTCACACCTCAAACTCGGTGCCTAAAATGCCTACCTTTGGCGCAAAGCTTGGCATCGAGGAATATGTTGCAGGCGACATCGACAGTATAAAGCCTTATCTGGGCTCGCTGATCGGCGCCATGCGACATGACGCCGACGAGGAGTTTATCCGTAAAAACCCGGACTATCGAAAACTGGTAAAGAGCATAGATACCGGCGACCATCACTGGCTGGACTTTTCGCTTTCAAAAGAAGCAAAGTTCGACTTATTCAAACGTGGCCTGGCCGCCTCGCTGGCATTTTTAAGCGAATTTGACTGGCCTGAATATAAAAAGACCCGCCTAACACTGGCGGGTCTAAAATAGATCGGCAACCGGCTCACGCTGAGCCGGCTGTTTGCGATTACAACCGCTTGACGTTATCGCCGCTGTCGCGGTCAATCAGTTTCACGAAAGGGTCTACCCCTACATACAATGGCTTTTCAGCCACGGTTACGGTAATGGTATTTTCACCGCTGACAATTTTATGTCTGGCTTTGTAAAGCACCTGACTGTCGTCCGTCAACATAGACGGATCACTGTTAAATACGCCCACATCAACCCATTCCTCCAGCGGCTGCTCGGTTTCCATGCCCTGCCCGTCAGCCGCATATTTTGCACCGCTAATGGTAATGGTCACCTCATAGCCTTCTTCCAGCGGAGTCGTTTCGGCGTTATCCACTTTCAGATCGTAAAGCGTGATTTGCTCGAAAATATCCGCAATAAACGCCTGCTCTTCCGGCGTGGCCTGAGCATTAAGCGCAGCCTGCAGATCCAGAGTGGTGGGATAGGGATCTGAGTTAAAACGGAAGTCTGTCATTAGCTGTTCAAGCGCTGCATTCAGCCGTTCCTCACCGAGTCGGTCGAGAATCGACATCATTACAACAGACCCTTTGCGATAATGAATATACTGTTGGTTTTCACTGCGCATAAAGGGCATTTCTTCTAACAGCTCACTGCTGCGACCGCGTAAATAACGATCCAGTTCGTAAGTCAGAAACTTACGGATCATATTCTCACCATAGCGCTTTTGCAGCACCATGATAGCGCTGTACTGAGACAGACTTTCCGACAGGATAGCACTGCCCTGTACATCGGCGGCCCCCAGTTGATGGCCCCACCATTGGTGAGCGACTTCGTGGGCAGTAACATAATAGACGTAATCAATGTCTTCGCTGTTACGCAGGTCAGCGGTAAATCCAATCACCTCTGAATAAGGCACCGTATTGGCAAAACTCTGCGCAAACGAGCGATAGCCCGGAAATTCAATAATGCGCATTTGTTTGTGCTGATAAGGGCCAAACTCGGCGGTGAAATAATCCAGTGAATCTTTCACACTCTGAATCATTAAATCCACGTTCCAGGCATGTTTGGGGTCATAATACACCTCAATGTTCACGCCGTTATGTTCGTCCCGTTTGACCTCATGTCGGGCCGACAAGAAGGAGTAGAACGCCACCATCGGCGCATCCATTTTATAGTGGAAATAACGACGGCCGTTTTCGGTCCACTCATTTTGCAGGTAACCCGGGGCAATGGCGATTTGATCGTCGGACGTTGAAATGGTGGTTTCAAATTCAATGAAACTCACCCCCGGACCAAAGAAGCTTTGCGAATACTTACTGGTATCTTCCAGTTTATTCGCCCGTGGCCGTTCGGGAAGGTCCCGCTTACGACGCTCATGGCGGTCACTGATTACGAAGTCGCCACGAAAACCAAATATCGGGAATAACTCATAGTTGTTAATAAAGGTGCCGTTTTCTGCCACCATCAGGTCGAACCCACGGTCCTTAAAGCCCGAATGGTCGCGTACTACGGAAACACTGCCGGCCAGTTCTTCACCCGGCATCATTGGCTCATCAAACTCCAGCCAGGCTGAGTTGAACTCGTCCATTATTTCCACCACTTTGGCACCGGGAATGTCAATATGCCACTCCGGTGTGTGGCGGGGAATAGACACCAGTGCACGGGTAATTGGCGTGTCACGTTTGTTCTCTACCACCACCTCTGCAGTGGCTTCTATCCGACGCTCTTCCGGGTAGATATCCACCAGCGCATTGGCTTTGGTGACAATAGGAATGTTAGCCTCTTCGTATTGCACAAACTGACGTTCATACTCAGCCTGACGGTCCAGTCCTTCATCCCGGCCGGTAAATTCGTTGAGCACCTTGGTGTTGTAGTGAATGTACCCACCGCTGGCGATAAACACTATCAGACTGGCGGCCAGCAGCCCTTTGCCGGTTTTGCCCATCTGGTAGCCAAGCAGTTTTAAGCGATCTTTAAGCTTACTCTCCGGACCACGCTGCCACAAACCATAACCAATGACAGACAATGCCAGGCTTAGTGCCCCCCAATACAGCATGTACCAGTTAAAGCCGGTTAAAAACCAACCGTAGCGATTGAGATCGGAATACAATACCCGTGGGGCATTACCAAAGGTCCACATATTGTGTTCTACGCCAAGCTGATTCATAACCAGCGTTGAAATCAGATAAGCCGAAGTAATTAACATACCCATGTATTTGTTAGGGCTCAGCACCTGAATAAAGAACGCCAGTACCGTTACCCACATCCATGGTAACAGTTCGATGTAGAATAACTCACTGAGATACAAATCAATTTCAAGGTTGGTATAGCCCTTGGTGAGCTGGAAGAAAATGGTGAACAGCATGCCGATAACATACAGAACAGCCAGCACCGCCCACATTGAAAACAGCTTGGAGACCCAGAATACTGCATTGAACACCGGGGTAGACTCGATGATGTCACCCATGCCGCTGCCACGTTCGCGCCAGACAATCTCACCACTGTAGTAAATCACCACAATCATCATGGTAAGACCAAAATTATCCACAATAGCCGTGGTCATATTCTGCGTGAGTGGCCAGTTATCGGTGCCATACAAGCCACCATAAGCCACCGCGTACAACGACGTCAGGTTAAAGATACTGAACAGCACCAGCACAATCATGGCCGGACTGAGTAATACCTGGCGCATTTCAAAGCCAAGATTGGTTACAAACTTGCTCCACTGATAGCCGCCACTCGCCTTATAACTGATACGGTTGCCCTCAGGAGCCGGCAATCTTGAAGCCTTGGATGGCTTAACTTTCTTTGACCCCTGTTGCCACTTAAACGAGAAAATACCGCCAAAGGTGAACAAAATCACAGCGCCAATAGCCAGCCAGATCAGGCGGTTTTGCAGCAATACGCCGTCCAGGCTTATGGCCGTCACGTTTTTATCAAACACCGTCCAGTAACGGCTGATTTCACCAAAAGTCCGCAGTGCAAACGGGTCGAGTAACGCCGCAATCTCACGATATTCCGGCTCACTGGTAATTACGCCACCCACCACATAAACAATAAAAATGCCCAATGCGGTAAGGTAAGCAGCCATCATCGAACGCACGCGCTGAGCAAGAGCGAAGAAGATCATCCCTAACGACAAAAAGCCCGGCACAATGATGTAGAAGAAGGGCGTTAAATAAAAACTTAACTGGGTTGCCCCTACCCGCTCAGGGTCGACCCACGGCATCAGAGAACCAATAAGAATACCAAGCGGCACTGCCGCAAACACCGTCAGAGTCACCAGCGTTGAGCCTAAAAAGCGGCCCAACTGGTATTTCGCCGGGTTCACCGGGCGGGTATACACCAACTCACTCATTTTGGTGGTGTGGTTACGGGTGGCAGTGCCCGCAATAAAATTGACCAGTAAGAACAGGGCAAATACCCCCATGATCAGCACGGTTTGAGCAATCGCATAACTGCCGTTATATAACACATTGCCGCCACCGCCGATGCGAACGCTATCGGTCGTGGTCGCCATAAACGGTAATAAAAAGAATACCAGTGCGGTAACCGTAAACGACGGTTGGCGCAAAAAGTAGCGCCATTCAAACGCCAGGCTTTTCCAAAACATAGTCGTGCTCCTTATGCGGCCTGGGCTGATTTTTTGCGTGACTCGTAAAGCGTTGAAAAGTAAACATCTTCCAGATTCGCTGGCGCCGCCTCAAAGCCCTCAGGGGCGTCATCGGCCATGATATGAACCACATGCTTCCCTGCAATCAGTCGCGAAGAGATAAGACTGTACTGCTGTTCAATTTCTTTTAACTCTTCCTGACTCACCTGCTTACACCAGATACGGCCTTTAAGCTGATAAGTCAGCTCGATGGGATTGCCTTCCAGCAAAATTTTACCCTGACCCAGCACCGCCATATTGGGGCACAGCTCCGATACATCATCAACGATATGAGTGGAGAGGATAATCACTTTCTCTTCTCCCAGACTCACCAGCAGGTTGTGGAATCGGTTACGCTCTTCCGGGTCGAGACCGGCGGTGGGCTCATCAACAATAATTAACTCCGGATCGCCGAGCAGCGCCTGGGCAATACCAAAGCGCTGGCGCATGCCGCCGGAGTAGCCACTCACTGCTTTATCTCTGTGTTGCCAGAGATTGGTGTGCACCAACAAGCCTTCAACCGCTTCTTTCCGCTCAGCTTTATTATTTAACCCTTTAAGGACGGCCAGGTGATCGAGCAGGCGCTCGGCACTGATACGCGGATACACGCCAAAATCCTGCGGTAAGTAGCCCAGGCGTTGGCGCAATTCATTGGGCTGAGCAATGACGTCGGTACCGTCAAAAACAATACTGCCCTGGTCCGGCGTCTGCAGCGTAGCAATGGTACGCATAAGCGAAGATTTACCCGCGCCGTTGGGGCCTAACAGGCCAAACATGCCCTTAGGAATATCGAGATTAATCCCGTCCAGCGCGCGTACGCCATTGGAGTAGGTTTTGGTCAGTTGAGTGATTGATAGCATAGCCGTTCCGTCTGCTTATAGTAGTGTGATTTTCACACTACCGTATTCAGTCGGCAACGTAAGCTCAAAATTTGTAACGATTTATAACACTTTTATTTTTAGCCTTGTCCTGGCCGGGGCTCGCAATCCCTGGGCATATTTTTCGGGCTGGTCAGCGCGGCCTCACTGGAGTGCACCGGTACGTCAACTTTCCCACTGGCAATCACTTCACCGAGTTGCCATAAGCGCCATTCGCCGCGTTCGTAAACGTCCCATTGCTCGTCAGTGGTTAATGGCTCCGTAGCGATAACGCTAACCACATCTTGCGGCGTGGTTTCTGCGGCAAAGTCAATTTCCACTTCCACATCTTTCAGGCATGCCGGCCCGAAGGGAGCACGCCGGGTAATACTGGCCAGCTTGGTGCTGCAGAAAGTAAACAGCCAGTCGCCGTTACTCAGCAAACAATTAAACACTCCCTGGCGGGCATATTCCTGGGCCAGCCCAACAAGCGTTTGAGTGAGTTGCCCGGGCATGGCATCGCGCGGCAATCCCTGGCGCACCTGGTTCATGATATCGCAGAACAGCTCTTCGCTATCGGTATCCCCGATGGCTTCATACATGCCCACCCGGCGGGAGAACCCCGGGATTTGACCATTATGAGCAAACACCCAGTTTCGGCCCCATAACTCGCGTATAAAAGGGTGCGTATTAGCCAGGTTAATATTACCGACGTTTGCCTGACGGATATGGCAGATAGCCGTTTTGCTTTTAATTGGCAGTTTGCCAACAAATTCTGCAATGGGTGAGGTGGCACAAGGTTCAGGATCGTGGAACATTCGTACGCCTTTACCTTCGTAAAACGCTACGCCCCAGCCGTCTTTGTGTGGTCCGGTTCCCCCACCACGCCGGGTTAGCCCGGTAAAACTGAAACACAAGTCAGTAGGCGTATTGGCACTCATGCCGAGCAATTCACACATTGGCACACCTCAAATGAAATAAATAAGCACGAAGAATAATCACTGCCGGCAGGGGATTCAACTTTCTCAGCCAGTAATATAGCTATTCCCCCGGAGCAGCCCACACCAGGCCACCGGAAACCCGCTTAAATACCCGCATAGATATACGCAAAACATTGTTTAATATAAATTTTTAACAAAAATAAACAGAAAGTTTAATTTGACACGTTTTTTCATCAATTTATACTATTTCGGTCTGGATGCCACAGACACAATTGCTGTAAGCTATTAGCCACGCTTCCGGTCAATAAAAATTAAATAGCTCTCTTAATTCAGGCATTCATCATTCATAACAGTAGCTCAGCCGGTATTACAACCAATGGTGCAGCTGCCCGAACTCAGGCGATAATAAAAACAGATGACCTTTCCAGACCTTACCAGAGCTTTTGAATTGTCTTCCAGATTACTGGAGGCCAAAACATTTCACGATCTCAATGTAGTGTTAATGAAAACACTGCTGGAGATCGATACCATCGAAAAGGTCTCGTCCTACGAAATTCTGGGCAGAAATTATCGTGATGAAAGAACCCCTGAGCCGCTGATTCGTAAGTTTCCACTCTCACTTGCTGAAGACTTTAAGGATGAATTCACCCATATCGTCCGCGATATAAGTCTGCACGGTGAAACCGGCGTGTCTTTTCTTACCTGCGACAGGCAGGAATACATTTATATTTACGTGAACCGCGGAGAACCCCCTGAGAAACTGGTGCTCATTAAGGGTGTTGTGGATGAATACAATCTGGAAGTGGTGCGTGGTCTGGCAAAGATTTATGACCACCAAATCCGCCTGTTCGATACCAAAGAACGCGACATTCTTACTCGCCTGAACAATCGTCAGACCCTCAGCAGCACCTTCGAGCAGGTCCTCGATTTCTATCGTAACAACTCGACTAACGAGTTGACCTCTTACATCGCGTTGCTCGATATTGACCATTTCAAAACGATTAACGACAAGTTTGGTCATTTGTATGGCGATGAAGTATTGATTCATTTTGCCAATATCATGCGCACCACCTTCCGCCATTCCGACTTCTTATTCCGGTACGGCGGAGAAGAGTTTTTAGTCATCATCAACCAAACCGATGAAAATGGCGCGCTGGCAGTACTGGAACGCTTCCGCCTTGCAGTAGAGGCCTATGAATTTCCCTCGGGCAACGTTACGGTCAGTATTGGTTGTACGCCAGTCAATACCCAACAGGCCGTACCGCTGATGATAGAAGTGGCTGACGAAGCGCTTTACCTGTCAAAATCCAATGGTCGTAATCAGACCAACATTCTTGAAACGTCAGCCAAACAGTTTATCGATAACGATATCGAATTTTTTTGAGTCTTGCGGTGAACTCTTGTTCACCAGAGTTGGTCTCAAACACGTTAAACGGAAAGTGACTTTCGGCACTGTTACCCATTCCAGGGTAGACGGTATCCTGAGTCCATTATATAACACAGGGAATATCAGTGATGTCACGTAAACTCACCTTTTTACTGCTGTCAGGCAGCATTTTTACCACGCCATTCACGCTTGCCAATACGCCCCCCAACCAGGTGGATAAACTATTAGAGCAAGCTCAAACTTTGCTTGGCGATGATCCGGACGAAGCCGAGGAAAAAATTGAAGCAGCCCTGGAACTGGCGCCTAAACGCGCCGATGTACATTTTTTATGTGGCCAGGTAATGGGTATTCAGGCCAGCCAGTCTATTTTCTCTGCACTAAGCTATGCAGGAAAATCCCTCGACTGCTTTAAACAGGCGGCAACCCTCGAGCCCGCAAACACCGAGTATAAATACGGACTGATGATGTTTTACCTTGGCGCACCGGGTATTGCCGGTGGCGATACGGAGCTTGCCTGGCAACAAGTTCAGGACATCGCAGCACTCGATGAACAGGCGGGTCTGCGCGCTAAACTCAACTACTATCGTCAGACCGATAAAGAGAAGGCTTACGCCGAAACAATGGCCCAGGCTCTCGCCAGCTACCCTGATCACGCCGAATTCTATTATCAGCATGGGCTTACATTGCAGCAACAGGAGCAATACGAAGCGGCTCTGGCAGCCTTCCAGCAAGCGACCAACGCCACCATTGATGACGAGGAAGCGCACTTCAGGCTCAGCGCACTGTATCAGATAGGCCGCAATGCGGTCTTCAGTAAGCAGGCTGTGAAGGAAGGCATTGATGCACTCCTTGCCTATATTCAGGCTATCCCACCCGACGCCAGCTTACCGTCTGCGCAATGGGCACACTTTCGTCTGGCACAGCTTTGCCGGTTAACCAGTGCAACCGATGCGGTAAAACAGCACCTTAAGCTCGCGGCAAACACTGACGATAAGCAATTACAGGACAATATCGACGACTTTTAGGTGTCCAGGCTTATGCTGAGTGCCGCGAATGCCGGTTAACGCTAAGCAATGCAAAGCCTGCAATAACCGCAACGTTTTAAGGTCCATTGAGTACTTTAACTCTCTGGACTTTTGCTATGACTACAAACCTTCAGCGCCGCCGAATGCTGGTAAAATCAGCGGCGGGCATCACCATTCTGGCGCCAACTTTTTTCTTTATGGGCTGCAACAGTAGCAGCACCTCGCCTTCTGCCGACTCAACGACAACCGAATCCTCCTCCGGTAGCAATACCGGTGGATCTTCAAGCAGTGGTGGCAGCGTTGAAACCACAACAGACTGGGCATCCGGCGGAACGGTTTCGATAACGGAATCATTCCCTGATGACAGCTTGTTCGATGCCGGAAGCAGCTGCTCGGTGGAGCTCACAGAGTCACTAACGGAAGGCCCCTGCTATTTCGACAGTGATTATCGTGATGATATTTCGGAACAACAAACCGGGCTGCCAATGATGCTGTGCCTGCAACTGGTTGATAGCGACGGCTCCCCGTTATCAGGTTATGAAATCGAGGTATGGCACTGTGATGTTGAAGGGATCTATTCAGGTGATAGCAGCGACAGTGTCGACGGCAATGGCTTTAATTCTTCTTTCTGTACCGGTAACGACAGCGCCGCTCTGGCTGCAAAATGGTTTCGCGGTATTGCCGTCACCGACGCCAGCGGCAGAGTGAATTTCTACAGCTGTTTCCCGGGCTGGTACAGCAGCCGGGCTATTCATATTCATTTCAGAGTTAGGAGCAACAATAGCGACCAGCTTATCTCTCAGTTTGGTTTTGATGACGATTTCGTTGATGCGATTTGTTCAACGCACCCCGACTACCTGGGTAGAGGCGAGCCCGACACCCACAACAGCCGCGATACGGTTTTCGACGGAGATGACGATGAACTTTTCAATTTTGCGCAGAATACCGATGGCTCTTTACTGGCCTGGAAACGCATTATCATTTCCTGATCCCGTATTCACAGATTGGCAACCGGGGTATCCTTAGCGGGTACCCGACGGTTGCTGTTTAGCAATATATAAAGGCCGTTGGCAATCAGACACTCCATCAGATACACCGGCCCCCCCTGACTGACCAGGCCGGTATTAGCGGCTAACAGCGGGCCCGCTACCGAACCAATGCTATAACTCAACAGCATAAATTCGGTAGCAGCGACAATTTTAGTGACCGGCAAACCATCACAAGCCAGCTCAATAGCCACCGGATACAGGGCAAAGGTGCACGCTCCCAGTAACAAATAGCAGCCCATGATGATTGATAACTCTGCGGCCCAGGCAAGGCGCCATCGATACCTAACGGCTTGATAGCAAGTTGACCCACCGCCGTGCCGCCATACAGTGAAGTCATATACAGCCCCAGGCGTTTAGCTCTGGCTTTAGCGGTATCTGTCATCAGTAACCAGGACTCCACCACCGCAAATACGCCGGCTACGGCAATCCCTGCAACCAGACGCGCTGCCAGCCACACAGCTTCGCCAGGCCAGACTACCTGGACTGCAACCGTTAGTGTGAGTCACAGAAGAAATGCAATAAAGGCAGTCCGGTGGCCATTTACCGCCACAATTCGCTGAATGGTAAAAGCGCCAATCAGCAAGCCCAGATAAAAGATAGAAGCCAGCCAGGGGGCCTGTGTTGAAGGTAAACCATTCGCTTTTAACGAAAGCGGGATCAGGCTCATTAAAAAACCGGAGGCCACCGCAAAGAAAGACAACCCTAAGACAGGCACAAGAGGGCTGCCGGATTTATTGCAAGGTGCAACATCGACCATCTTCGAATCCATAAGAAAACGCGCTACCTGAGAATAAGAATGAGGCGGCAGAAACTACAGGGGTGAAATTGCCGGCGAATTTATGCCTGTTTCTGCCGCAAGTAAAGTAAAATCATTATCTGGATACAATACAAAAACTAAACCAAAACCACAGCCAGCCAGCCAGCCAGCCAGCCAGAACATTATAGTAACCGGCTGACAGGTACCAGCGATGGAGGAAACGTGTTTCCCTTGCAGCTTGTTGAAAGTACCCTCATCATAGACGCTACCAAACAAAAATGCCGTACACCCCCTAAGTAACGGAAGATAAATGATAACCATCAAGGATATTGCCGAAGCGGCAAACGTTTCCCCTGCTACTGTTTCACGAGTGATTAATAATGGCCCGAAGGTTGGCCCGAAAACTCGCGAGCACGTTAAAGCGGTAATGGACAAAATGGGCTATCGGCCCAACATTAACGCACGGGCGCTGGTCACACAAAAAAGTACATCCCTAGGACTGGTGCTGGCAGAGCTAATGGACCCGTTTTTTGCTACCTATGCAGATGCCATCGAAAAAGTCGCACGTAAAGCCAACACCCAACTGTTGATGAGCTCTGGCTCCGTGCAGGCTGATACCGAATTGAAAGCTATCGAAACCCTGCTTAATCATCGGGTTAAAGCCATGGTGGTTCACGCCAAATTTCTTGATGACGACACCCTGATTCAGCTGGCCCGACAGGCCCCCGGCTTTGTGCTTATCAACCGCTATATTGACGCTATCAAACATCGTTGTGTATGGCTGGATAATGTTGCCGGCGGGCGGATGATGGCCGAACATGTGCTCAAACTCGGTCACCGCAAGATTGCGGTTATCAGCAGCGATTTCGCTATTGAAGACCGCCTCCAACGCGAACTGGGGATCAGGGAGTCCCTCGCTGAGTGGGGCATTGACTTATGCGACTCGCAGATAGTCCACGCAGCTCCCAACCAGGAAGGCGGTGAAATCGCCATGCGCCAATTGCTTGCGGCCGGCGCTAGCTTTACCGCGATTCTGGCCTACAACGACGCCATGGCAGCTGGCGCCATTAATACGTTATATGACCACAACCTCGAGGTGCCTAGGGACGTTTCCGTGATGGGCTTCGATGATGTCTTGCAGGCGCAGTTTTGTCGTCCTAAATTAACTACTATGAACTATCCTATTGAATGGATGGCTTCCCGGGCAGCCAGCCTGGCATTGGACTACGCTCAGGGTAAACAGCCTGATGCGGACGTTACCTATAAGTACCTGCCCACCATTGTACCCAGAAACTCCGTTGCCAGATGCATCGGATAGCGCCTGCTTTTTATTAGAGGCGAAAACTGCAAGTGCCGCCTCTAATCAATCTAATGGTCTTTCTTGTCAACCGTCTTTGTAGTGATAGCTGTAGCCATTCAGTGCCGGTGCACCGCCAAGGTGGGCGTAAAGCACTTTAGAGCCTTCCGGGAAGAAGCCTTTTTTCGTCAGGTCGATAAGGCCCTGCATAGACTTCCCTTCATACACAGGGTCGGTGATCATCGCTTCGGTCTTCGCTGCCAGTCGAATGGCTTCGTTGGTTTCCTCAGAGGGCACGCCGTAGGCCGGATAGGCATAATCCGGATTGATGACAATTTCATCTTCCCGTACCTCACGGCCTAAACCTACCAACTCTGCCGTGTTATTAACAATACTGGTGACCTGCTCACGGGTTTGTTCAACAGTACCCGACGCATCAATGCCAATCACGGTATCTGCACGGTCATGATTGGCAAAACCTACAATCATACCGCCCTGAGTGGAGCCGGTTACAACGCACACCACGATATAGTCAAACTTAAACCCCAGTTCTTTTTCCTGAGCGATTACTTCTTCGGCAAAACCAATGTAACCCAGCGCGCCGTATTTATGTACCGAAGCGCCTGCCGGGATTGCATAAGGCTTACCGCCAGCGTCTTCTACCGACTGAATGGCTTTCTGCCAGCTGTCTCGTATGCCAATATCAAAGCCGTCATCTACCATGCGGCTGTCGGCGCCCATTAAGCGGGTCAGCTGGATATTACCGACACGGTCGTAAACCGCGTCATAGTGTGGCACCCATTTTTCCTGTACCACCACACACTTCATGCCAATTTTCGCTGCCGTCGCGGCAACCATGCGGGTATGATTAGACTGTACTCCGCCAATTGAAACCAGTGTATCTGCGCCACTGGCCAGGGCATCCGGCACTATGTATTCGAGCTTTCTGAGTTTGTTACCGCCCAGTGCTAAACCGGAGTTACAATCCTCGCGCTTGGCATAGATATCAACCTTACCGCCAAGCGCATCACTCAGACGTGGCAAATACTCGATTGGTGTTACCCCAAAAGTAAGCGGGTAACGCTCAAAGTTACTGATCAATGACTTCATGAACCTGTTTCCCAAAAAAATGACTGATGCTCACTGTGCTGCCAGCGCCGGCATGTAAGGGCCTTCCTGCTTTTAGTAACATTTATCAGACCTGATGCCTGTTGTGCGTTATACTGCACACCGATAACTCACCATACCACTGTGCGCTATAGCGCACAAACAATTATTTCGTTATGGCAGAACAAGAATTCAAACAACATATCGCACAGCACCTAAAAGCATTACGTAAAGCCCAGGGCCTGAGTCTGGACTCGGTAGCCAGGTTAACCGGGGTTTCCAAGGCTATGCTGGGACAGATTGAACGGCAGGAGTCGAGTCCGACAATTTCGACCTTGTGGAAAATTGCCAGTGGTTTAAATGCTTCCTTCTCTGCCTTCTTTGCCACCAGCTCAGACGAACGAGCCAGTGACGAAAACTTTCCGGAAGATCCGAACATGAAGGTTAAAGCCATTTTTCCATATCGTGATGACACAAGAATGGAAGTGATGGAAGTCAGCCTGCTTAATTTTCATGAACAACAATCCGATCCTCACGCGACCGGTGTAATTGAACATGTGCATGTGTTAAATGGTGCGCTGTTGGTGTATTTTGATAATGCCTGGCATGAGCTTCAGGCCGGACAAAGCCTGCGATTCTTCGCTGACCAGCCGCATACCTACAAAGCCCGCTCTGAATACACCGTTTTTCACAATATTATTTGCTACTGACGGGAGTAGCCAGCCATGTCAACTGTTACTATCTTTGATAGAGGCAGCTTTTGTAGCTACTTTTTCCTGTTGCGGCGCGCCTTGCGTAACTGATACTGCAGTTGCAATTCGCCCATGACTTTTTGGTGTAACTCGTAATAGCTTTGTTCCAGGCCACCTATGCGGGTATTTAGCTCTGCCATATCGGTGTAATCGAGTTTGGTCATTACGTCCTGACACACGTTATTAATGATGCCTATCTGACGGGGTGAAAATGCAGCTTTCCACTTGGATAAGCTCGACTTTTCAATAGGTTTTTGGGTATTCATATTGGAACGGTTCTGACCAAACTCCAACGGCCTTTTATAATACTCAAGCATGTCGTGTTCGAAGTCTACGTCCAGGAATTCGCAGATTCTGGTTAATGCCTGTTGATTATTCTCTATCAGATTTTCATAGGTAAACCATATACAACGATGCTGATGCGTCCGGCAAAAATCCAGTTGCGTGGTAACCTCGTCATGCCAGCGTAAAGCGCCGGTGTAAGGCGTAGTACCCAACCCCCAGGCATTATCAATATAAGAGGCTACAACAGCTCGCGGATCTCGAATTATCACGATAAATTTGCTGCCCGGATAATGCTCGGCCAATTCATCCAGGTGGGGCGTTAACATAGGGTCTTTCCAGCCCCAGAGAATACCTTCCGACTCCAACGAATTAACATCAATAGAGTACCGATCCCGCAGCCGTCCGGTTATTCTGCCGTGCAAAACTTCAGTAGTGTAAGGTTTATCAAAAACACCGTAGGTACCCATTTCATTTTGAATAAATAAGCCTGGATGTGCCGACAACATTCTGGTTAAAAGCGTAGTACCGGAGCGCTGCGTTCCAATAATGAAAATGGGTTGCTGCATTGATAAAAAACTCAAATTAAGAAGTGGTTATATCTTGCTTTAAGATACAGGGGGCTGCAAGTAACATATATACTTTCATAGCAAACCTGTATAAATTTCAACCTTCCAGTAACGAAAAACTAATTACAGTACCATTAACACAGCGCTAATGATGATACCTGTAATGAGAAGCTGAACAAGACAAAACCCCATTATATCTCTAGCCTTTAAGCCCGCAATTGCCAGTACCGGAAGCGCCCAGAATGGCTGGATTAGGTTTGTCCACGCATCACCCCATGCCACCGCCACGGATACCTTACTAACATCTGCACCAAGTTCGAGTGCTGCGGGCAAAACAACGGGGGCTTGCACAGCCCATTGACCGCCACCAGATGGAATAAGCATATTTACGATACCTGCACTTAGAAAACTGTAAAGCGCCAGCGTATCAGCTGTGGCGGCACTAATTAGCCATTGAGATAGTTCCCTGGCAAGACCCGACTGAACCATTATCGCCATAATCCCTGCGTAGAAAGGAAACTGTAGCACAATCCCACTGGCTCCCTGAATCGCTTGCTGCATGCTATGCAATAAACGCTCAGGCGTACCATGTAAAATAATAGCAAGGAACAGAAATACAAAATTAATGATATTAAGGTTTAGCGTGCCACCTTTGCTGAAATGCAGACAAAGATAAGCAACCCCGGCCAGTCCCGCCAATAGGGCAAGAATGGTGTTACGTTCAAGTTTTTCTGCCGGGCTTATATACCCGGATGGAGTTGGTGGTTCAGGCTCTTTCAAATGCTTCGGGTTAACATAGACCCGTTCAGCTTCCGGCGGCATCATTGCCCTGTTTACGACTGGCATAATCACAAAAAGGATCGCCAGAAGTGTCATATTCAACGGCGAGAACAAGGTATCGCTGGTGTTGACAACACCAATCAAATCTTCCGCAAAATGACCAGGAGTAGCAATAGTCAGGGGAACAGACCCTGCCAGTCCACCATGCCACACAACAAAACCAGAGTAAGCACTGGCCACGAGTAAGCGATAGTCCACTTCAATTCGCCGGGCTATGGCTTTAGCAAATAATGCTCCTACAACCAATCCGAAGCCCCAATTAAGCCAGCTTGCTAACATAGATACCAGTGTAACAAGGACAAGAGCTTTACCGGGCGAAGCCGCTAAACGAGCAATAGTATTCAATGCGTTCTTCATGATTACAGTGCTGGCCAACATATGACCTGACACCAGAACCAATAACATTTGCATAGAGAATGTGAGCAGACTCCAAAAGCCTCCCCCCCAATACTCCAATACCTGGGTCACTGGTTGTTGTTGCATAATCACAGCAGCGCCCATAACCACAAGGGTTAACGCTAAAACAAAAACAAAGGGATCAGGAAGGTATTTTTCAACCAAATTGACAAAAGGTTTCGCGGCAGCGGCAAGCATTGTTAATTTCCTTATAGCCCTGTTTCTATGTTTTCACTTGTCTATTACTGTAGCGTCAGATTAAGCAACGGACCACTGCTGTTTGCCTTTCAGGCATCTAGCACCAATAATCACTGGCTTCCAGCCCGTTCACGTGACAAATTCCAACTAGTCGTTTTCGGCCTGCCAGGCCAGAATAGCTTCTTCTGCGGCGCGAAAGGCCTCAATCCCGGCTGGCATACCGCAATACACGGCAGAATGCAGCAGGACTTCCTGAATTTCCGCCACGCTACAACCGTTGCGCAAAGCGCCTCTTACGTGGCCTTTAAGCTCGGTAGAGGCTTTCAGCGCAGCCAGGGTGGCAATAGTCACCAGACTGCGGGTTTGCTTGCTAATACCGTCGCGAACCCAGGTTTCGCCCCAGGCGTTACGGATCACCATATCCTGCAGCGGCTGGCTGAATTCGGAGGCGTTATTCATGGCCCGGTTAACATGGGCATCGCCCATTACCTCACGGCGTATTTTCAGCCCCTGCTGATAGGTTTCATTGTCTTTGCTCATATTGCCTCCTGCTTGATGGGTTGTGGCTCAGGTTGATTCACAGCATACAATAAACCAAAGCGATGGTTGCCCTGTATAGCACGTTGGTACAATATGCCTCCGGTTAGCAATAGGGCAAGAAACTCAGCCGCTGGCGCGGCATACCAGATCCCCCATTCTCCCCACATTAACGGCAATACAAAAATTAAAGGCAGGGCAAACAGATAGGTTTTGGCAATACTTAATATGCCCGCCCGTCTGGCGTCACCGATACTCTGAAAATAAAAGCTGATCAGCATTACCGGGCCCAGTAGGAATAGCGCTAGGCTTACCACCGGTAGCAATCTGGCAATTTCACTGGTTACCGCCGGGTCGTCAACAAATAGCAGACCAATATCGGCGCGCAGCCACCATAACAACGCTTCGGTTACCACACCGTAAAGCAGGGCAACGCCCACGGCAATACACAAGCTGCGATTAGACCGCTGATACTGTTCTGCACCAACGTTGTTGCCCACAATACTTTGCATGGCCAGGCCCAGCCCCAGTAATGGCAAATAAATAAAGGTCATTACCCGGGTGATCACTCCGTAGGCGCTAACTGTGACTTCGTAGCTGCCGGGCTGCCATTGCTGCAAACTAAACAGAATCGCCCCCGACGTAAATGCCACCCCCACATAGGTCAGGCTCGATGGTGCGCCCAGTGACAAAAACTCGCGCCATCGGCTACGTACCATTGTTAAAGCAAAAAGAGGTAGCCCGAGACGATTTTTGTGGCTGCGACGAAAACCCCACACCGCACACAGAGCTATGATTTGGGCGGCAATGGTGCCATAGGAGGAACCCGCCACGCCCAGTTCCAGCAGCACGATAAAGACGTAATTCATAACGCCGTTACCTACGGTGGTTAACAACGAAACCAGCGCAATAAAACCAATATGTCCCTCACTACGCAGACTGTCTGAGGCGACTCCCAGCCAGAATATCAGCGGTGCTCCGAACATGATGATACTCATGTAGGTAAAACTCATTGCTGCCTGCGCCTGATTACCATTGTTACTGGCGAGCGCCAGTGCCTGACCGCTCAGACTGAATACCGTCAGCAGGATAACGCTGATAACCAACGTCAGGGTAAGTGCCTGAGCATAAGCGTTGCGCGCTTCATCATGTTTGCCTGCACCGCTAAGACGCGCCATTACACTGGCAAAACCGCTGGCAATCCAGGTCGACAATGCAATCAGCACCATAAACACTGGAAACATTGCGGTCACCGCTGCCAACGCATCAGCTCCCACAAAGACACCGATAAAATAGGCATCCACTAGATTCAGCGAACCACTCACTACCATCATCAGAATAATCGGCAGCGCGGTTTTCAAAAACACCCGCGTTAACGGCGGGCTAACGTAGGGGTTGTGGCTAGCTTGTTCCGTCATGGGAGTCATTTCCTATGCTAAGCAAGCGGTTAAATTTGTCCTGATATATTGCCTGCAGTGCCCCGGACCAATTACCTATCGCCTGCGAAAAAGCCGCTTCGTCGAGGCGATATAGTGCCCGGGAGGCCGCTTCAAAGCCGGCTTCATCCTCAAATACACGCATCATGCTGTACAGCTGATCCTGCTTAATGCGTCGTTCCTGCGCCGGTGTCATGCTACTCATGGCCGAATCAATCAGGCGGCGCAACGTCGTAGAGGCGCCCCCTCGTTGTACCGACAACCACTCCCAGTGCTCAGGGAGTAAGGTGATTTCTTTTGAGATCACGCCAAGCTTAGGACGGCCGCGTTTTTTTGCAGGCGGCACCAGTGCAGCAGGCAGGCGCTTAATTACCTCTTCGGCATCGCCGCGCCAGTCGATGTCCACACGCTTACCATTGTCTAGTTTGTATAAATAAGATTCGGCTTCGGGGAACTGCCTTAGTGCTTCGCGAATAACCGTTTGCAACTCACCCTGAGCGATCAGCGATTTATTATGTATCGCGATATAGGTGCTACTCATGATTTTTATTTCCTGATTAATTTTACCGGGGTAAAAATAGCAAACGCACAAATTAAAATCAATATTACCAGGGTAAAATTAGGGTGAAATCTGGCTAAAAAATATATGAGGCGCAAAAATAAAGGGGTCAGAGTCTGAGGTATCCCCACGAATAATATAGCAATATCAG
>NZ_CAJXQY010000031.1 GCF_913058315.1 uncultured Alteromonas sp.
CGTCGGCAGCGTCAGATGTGTATAAGAGACAGGTGCCTAATGGCAGTGAGCGTTTAAGTGAAGCGGTAAAACACGGCTTTAAGCGAGCGATTGTACCTAAAGCAAATGCCCCGAAAAATCAGATTGCTGGGTTAACCGTCATTCCGGTGGCTAAACTCAGTGATGCGCTGGAAGCGCTCGACGCTTAACTTACCTTACCATCAATGGCTGTCAGGACGACAGGGCAGCGGCGATCTTGTCAACCAGGCTTTCAAGCTCTGTGGCATCCAGATCGTCCTGTCCGCTGTTGAGTAACAATAATCGGCGTAATAATGCCAAATCATCAACCGACAGGTAGGTAATTCTTATCCCGGCTTCGGTTAAGTTTTCCTCTTGCAGTGAGGGACTGTGACGGATAATTTCGCCACTGAGAATAATCGGCGGACTGTCTTCATTGGCTTTGAAACTGAATTCGACGCTGCCTGTTGGCGGGGCTTTTGCCGCGGATGACAGCCACGTTACTCTTAGCCCCTGCAAAGAAACATCCACCACTTCCACCGGTAGGGTGTCACCCGTACCGGTTATAAGCTGCCCCGACAAATAAATGCCAACCCGTTGAAAATGGCGTTTTTCTTGCTGCATGAAAGACCTGAACCCTGTGATGACAAACTGGCTACGCACCCTACTGATAAGTGTAGTGCATAGCCTGAAGTTTGGCCGATTTACTTACTGATACGTTTGTATTTCAAACGATGCGGCTCAACTACGTCGTGACCAAAGTTGGCTTTTAACCAGCTTTCATAGTCGTTGTAGTTACCTTCATAGAAGTTGATTTTGCCTTCGTCACGGTAATCAAGAATGTGGGTAGCAACACGGTCAAGGAACCAACGATCGTGCGAAATAACCATGGCACAGCCAGGGAATTCAAGCAGCGCATTTTCCAGCGCACGCAGGGTTTCCACGTCCAGGTCGTTGGTCGGTTCATCGAGCAGTAACACGTTGCCGCCAGCTTTCAGCAGCTTGGCCAGATGCACACGGTTACGCTCACCACCGGATAAATCCTTGATGTATTTTTGCTGGTCGGTGCCTTTAAAATTAAAGCGACTGCAGTAAGCACGGCTGTTAAGCTCAAAATTACCGATGCGAACAATGTCCTGACCGTCAGACAACTCCTGCCACACCGTGTTGTTACCGTCCATGTGGTCGCGGAACTGTTCAACACTGGCTATTTTCACCGTATCACCAATAGTGACAGAGCCGGAGTCGGGTTGCTCTTTGTCGGTAAGCATTCTGAACAGGGTCGACTTACCGGCACCGTTGGGGCCAATAATACCCACGATAGCGCCTTTCGGCACAGTAAAGGTCATGTCATCAATGAGGACGCGATCACCGTAGGATTTTTTCAGGTGCTCGACTTCAATGACCTTATCCCCCAAGCGTTCACCCGGTGGGATAAACAGTTCGTTGGTTTCGTTCCGTTTTTGGTAGTCACCGCTGGACAGTTCTTCAAATCGAGACATACGCGCCTTGCTTTTCGCCTGACGGCCTTTGGGGTTGGTGCGTACCCACTCAAGTTCTTGCTTAATGGACTTCTGGCGGGCATTTTCGGTGCGCTCTTCCTGTTCAAGGCGGGCATCTTTTTGCTCCAGCCAGCTGGAGTAGTTACCTTCCCACGGAATGCCGTGACCACGGTCGAGCTCCAGGATCCAGCCTGCCACGTTATCGAGGAAATACCGGTCGTGGGTAATGGCCACTACGGTGCCCTCATAATCGTGAAGGAAGCGTTCTAACCAGGCTACTGATTCGGCATCCAGGTGGTTAGTCGGTTCGTCGAGCAGCAGCATGTCGGGCTTTTCCAGCAACAGACGACACAAGGCTACACGGCGGCGCTCACCACCAGACAGTTTGCTCACATCGGCATCCCACGGCGGCAGACGCAGTGCATCGGCGGCGCGTTCCAACGCGTTTTCAAGGTTATGGCCGTCTTTGGTCTGAATGATCGCTTCCAGTTCACCTTGTTCTTTGGCGAGGGCATCAAAGTCGGCATCCGGATCGGCATAAGCAGCATACACCTCGTCGAGGCGTTTCAGCGCGTGGGCAACATCTGCCACGGCTTCTTCTATATTGCCGCGCACATCTTTGGTTTCGTCCAATTGGGGTTCCTGGGGCAGATAACCAATGTTGATGCCGGGCTGGGCACGAGCCTCACCTTCAATCTCGGTGTCCACACCGGCCATAATGCGTAACAGCGTGGACTTACCCGCGCCGTTTAAGCCCAACACGCCAATTTTAGCGCCGGGGAAAAAACTCAGTGAAATGTCTTTAAGAATCTGACGATTGGGTGGCACAATCTTGCCCACCCGGTGCATGGTATATACGTATTGTGACATGCTTGGTCCTGGCTTTTTTAGAAAGTCGCTATTGTAATCAAAGACGCCGCCACTTGGTAGGCGTCTGCGGCTTATAGGGTAGTACAAAGTGGTATTTTTTAAATCACGGATGAGCCAACCGGCGTTTTTTTTTGTAAACTACCTTAATCGGAAACAGGTTTAATGCCCGGCAGGCTTTACTAACGTCCAGACACCGCCGGGTATGGCCAGATTTAATGAAGGATTTTTCATGCCAGCACAACCTCAAACGCTTTCTTTGGCTCAACTTGCTGAGCAGGTTGGTGGCGATGTCCATGGCGACGGATCAGTCATGCTGTCCGGCGTTAGCACCCTGACGAGTGCAACATCTTCCCAAATTTCATTTTTAACTAACGGCAAATATCGTTCTCAACTGCAGTCTACTCAGGCTGGTGCCGTTATTCTGCATCCCAATGAAGCTGAAAATTGCCCGCTTCCCGGTTTATTGCATAACAATCCCCACGCTGCGTTTGCCCGCATTGCGCAAATATTTGATACCACGCCCGGCGTTGCGGTAGGCCAGCATAAAACTGCTGTTGTGGCCGATTCGGCGAAGCTGGGGGATAACGTGGCCCTGGGCCCGTACTGCGTTATCGAAGATGACGTAGTGCTGGGTGATAATGTGGTCATTGGCGCGCACACCATCATTAGCCGGGGCTCTCGAATTGGTAACGGGTCGGTGATTCATCCGAATGTTACCGTGTACCACGGAGCACGCGTTGGTCAGCGGGTACGCATTCACAGTCAGACCGTGATTGGTGCGGATGGCTTTGGTTATGCCAATGATGCCGGTACCTGGTTACCGATTCCGCAAACAGGCTCAGTGGTGATTGGTGACGACAGCCAGATTGGCGCATCCAGTACTATCGACCGCGGCGCCCTGGACGATACCATTATTGGTAAAAACGTGATTATCGATAATCAGGTGCAAATTGGTCATAACTGCATTATTGGCGATCACAGCTGTATATGCGGTGCCACTGGCATCGCCGGCAGTGCCACCATTGGTAAATATGTGATTATTGCTGGTGGGTGCGGTATCGGTGGTCACCTGACCATTTGTGACAAAGTACAGATTACCGGCTACACCATGGTGATTAGTGATATTAAAGAGCCCGGGGTTTACTCCTCCGGACAACCGGCCATGACCAATCGCGACTGGCGAAAAAATGCCGTGCGTAACCGCCAGCTGGAGCAGCTTTTCGAGCGCGTAAAACAACTGGAAAAGAAAGACTAATCAGAGTATTGCCAATGCCTGCCATGCTTTCCTGGCATGCCAGGTCGGTACATCCTCGCGGCTGTCATCGCCTGAGTGTAATCCACCGTTGACAGCCTGTTTGTTGCATTACTGTTCGGATTTGTCATAAATCAGCCACAAAGCAGTATACATAGCACGTAAAATGACTAGAATATGCGTCTCTGATTTTACGCGACCCCAAAAACGCAGTAAGGAGCCTTCATGTTACCGCGCCAAATGAACATTGCCGATTTTGATCCGGAATTAGCCGCAGCGATTGATAAAGAGAATCAACGCCAGGAACACCATATTGAGCTAATTGCCTCTGAAAACTATTGCAGCCCTCGAGTTATGGAGGCCCAGGGGTCGCAATTAACCAATAAATACGCTGAAGGTTATCCTGGTAAGCGTTACTACGGTGGCTGCGAGCACGTAGATATCGTTGAGGATCTGGCGATTGAGCGTGCCAAGCAATTGTTTGGCGCTGAGTATGCTAACGTGCAACCACACTCTGGTTCACAGGCTAACTCGGCCGTATTTATGGCGTTACTTAACGCTGGTGATACCGTGCTGGGCATGAGCTTGTCTGAAGGTGGTCACTTAACTCACGGCGCCAGCGTTAACTTCTCTGGTAAAACCTATAATGCGGTGCAGTACGGCCTGAACGAAGAGACCGGCGAGATTGATTACGCTCAGGTTGAAGCGCTGGCTGAAGAACACAAGCCAAAAATGATCATTGGTGGCTTCTCCGCTTATTCTGGCATTGTTGACTGGCAGCGTTTCCGTGCCATTGCCGATAAAGTAGGCGCGTTCCTGCTGGTCGATATGGCGCACGTAGCGGGTTTGGTTGCTGCAGGGGTTTATCCTAACCCACTGCCACACGCGCACGTCGTAACCACTACCACGCATAAAACTCTGGCTGGTCCTCGCGGCGGCCTGATCCTGTCTGCCTGCGGTGATGAGACCATTTATAAGAAGCTTAACAGCTCAGTATTCCCGGGTAACCAGGGCGGTCCGCTGTGCCACGTTATTGCTGCCAAAGCCGTTGCTTTCAAAGAAGCGCTGCAGCCAGACTTTAAAGCTTATCAGCAGCAGGTCGTTACCAATGCCAAAGCTATGGTAAGCGTGATGCAGGAGCGCGGTTATAAAATCGTTTCTAACGGTACCGACAACCATCTGTTCCTGTTAGATCTGATCGATAAAGATATTACCGGTAAAGATGCCGATGCAGCCCTTGGCCGTGCTAACATTACCGTTAACAAGAACTCAGTACCTAACGATCCTCGTTCACCGTTTGTCACCAGTGGTTTACGCATTGGTACGCCCGCTATCACCCGTCGTGGTTTTGGTGATAACGAAGCGAAGCAGGTAGCAAGCTGGATTTGTGACGTGCTGGATAACATGGGCGATGAGAGCGTGGTTGAACGCGTTCAGAAAGAAGTGGTTGAGCTGTGCTCACGCTTCCCGGTATACGCCTAATCCAAGGAATAGCGGCTCAGTAGTTACTGGCTGAGCCGGTTACTAAGCAGGAGCGTTTATGCATTGTCCCTTTTGTTCTGCTGAAGAAACCAAGGTTATTGATTCCAGGTTAGTCGCTGAAGGACATCAGGTGCGCCGGCGCCGGGAGTGCGCTGAATGTCATGAACGCTTTACCACCTTTGAGAGCGCTGAGCTGGTGATGCCGCGGGTTATCAAACGCGACGGCACCCGCGAGCCTTTCAACGAAGACAAACTGCGGGCAGGTTTACAACGGGCATTGGAAAAACGCCCGGTAAGCACTGAAAAAATCGAGCAGTGTGTGCTGCAACTCAAATCGACACTGCGGGCAACCGGCGAGCGCGAAGTTGAAAGCGAATTGTTAGGCAATCTCATTATGGATGCCTTAAAAGAGCTGGATAAAGTGGCTTATGTCCGTTTTGCCTCAGTGTATCGTTCCTTTGAAGATATTAAAGAGTTTGGTGAAGAGATAGCCAGACTGGGGGATTAAATCCCATGCAATGCCTCAATTCCAGCCCGGCCACCGATGAATTCTGGATGGCTAAAGCCATTCAATTGGCGGCCAAAGGGCGTTATACCACCTCTCCAAACCCTCGTGTCGGCTGTGTAATTGTTAAGCATGATCAGTGTATCGGGCAGGGGTATCATATCCAGGCCGGAACCCCTCACGCCGAAGTGCATGCCCTGGTTGCCGCGGGTGACAATGCCCGTGACGCAACTGCCTATGTGACGCTTGAGCCTTGCAGCCATACTGGTCGTACGCCGCCGTGTGCCGATGCACTCATCAAAGCCGGCGTTGCCAGAGTGGTGGTGGCCATGACTGATCCGAATCCGCAGGTCAGTGGCAGCGGTATTGAGCGCATCAAGGCGGCGGGAATCGCCGTTACGCAGGACGTATTAACGGCGCAGGCAAGGGCACTAAACCCCGGGTTTATTAAGCGAATGCAGCACGGTTTGCCCTGGGTGAGAGTGAAACTGGGCGTGAGTCTGGATGGCAAAATTGCCCTGGCTAACGGTGCCAGCCAATGGATTACCGGGCCAGCGGCCCGGCGTGACGTGCAGCGACTAAGAGCGCAGAGCTGCGCCATTATTACCGGCAGTGGTACGGTGATTGCCGACAATCCAAGCATGCTGGTGCGCCCGGAACAGGCCGAATTCAGCAGCTACCCGGTGTCTGCAGTGCGCCAGCCTCTGCGAGTGGTGATTGACTCACAGGAGCGGCTCACGCCTAACTGGTTGATGTTTAATGATGGTCACCTGGTCTTGCTGGTCAATCAGCGTTTTCGCGCTGGCTTTAGCCAGGATGTCGAGCAATGTCAGTTGCCCTTGTCAGAGCAGGGCAAAATCGATTTACCGTTATTGCTGGCTGAACTGGCTAAGCGGGGCATTAACGAAGTATTAGTAGAATCCGGAGCGGGTTTAGCCGGTGCCTTTACAGAACATAACCTGGTCGATGAGCTGATTGTCTACCAGGCGCCTAAAATCCTCGGCGATAGAGGCATTTCTATGCTGAACTTACCTGACTACGAACAGGTAAACGAGGTGCCGCACTTGAAATTGACCGATATCAGACATATAGCAGAAGACATCCGGCTGACCTATCAATTAGCCTGCGACAAGTCATAATACAGAACACGAGAAGATATTATGTTCACTGGAATTATTGAAGCGCTTGGTACCATCGAATCCATGGTCGATCAGGGCGAATCTATCCGCCTCAAAGTGGGAGTGGGTAAACTGGATATGTCAGATGTCGCCCTTGGAGACAGCATTGCCACCAACGGTGTGTGTCTGACTGTAGTAGACTACAGCCCGCACCATTACAGTGCTGATGTGTCTGCTGAGACCATCCGCTTGACCGGCTTTGCTCAGTATCAGCCCGGTGCTCAGGTAAATCTTGAGAAAGCGATGCAGGTCAATTCCCGTTTCGGCGGGCATATAGTTTCTGGTCACGTCGATGGCGTTGGCGAGGTATCCCGTATAATCCAGCACAGCGATTACGTGGAAATATGGATCAATGCACCGGATGACCTGGCTAAATATATTGCCCATAAAGGCAGTATCACCGTCGACGGTGTGAGCCTGACCGTCAATAAGGTTAATGGCAGTGAATTTATGCTTTGGATCATTCCGCATACCCTGCAGGAAACAGTATTGGGCACCTATAAAACCGGTACCAGAGTGAATTTGGAAGTGGACGTCATTGCCCGCTATCTGGAACGACTGATGTTAGGCGACAAAGCCGCCAGTAAAAAAAGTGATATCAGTCTGGAATTTCTCGCCGAACACGGCTATCTAAAAAAATAACCCTACAAGACACAATATTTATGGCACTTAATAGCACCGCTGAAATAATCGAAGATATCAAGTTAGGCAAGATGGTCATTCTGATGGATGACGAAGATCGCGAAAATGAAGGCGATATCATCATGGCTGCTGAACACGTAACGCCCGAGGCAATTAACTTTATGGTTAAGCATGCCAGAGGACTGGTTTGTTTGCCTATGACCGCAGAACGTTGTCAGCGTTTAAATCTGCCACTCATGGTCGACCTTAACAAAGCACAGTTTTCGACTAATTTTACCGTGTCGATTGAAGCGGCTGAAGGCGTTACTACCGGTATTTCGGCCGCCGACCGCGCTACGACTATTCTGGCAGCTGTAGCACGGGATGCTCAGGCTAAGGATATCGTTCAGCCCGGCCACATTTTTCCGTTAATTGCTAAGGAAGGCGGGGTACTTAACCGTGCCGGGCATACCGAGGCGGGCGTCGATCTGGCGCGCCTTGCAGGCTGTGAACCAGCGGCTGTGATTGTTGAAGTATTAAATGATGACGGCAGCATGGCCCGTCGCCCCCAGCTTGAAGCGTTTGCTGAAGCCCACGGTATCAAAATTGGCACCATTGCCGACCTGATTGAATACCGCAACCTTAATGAAACGACCATTAAAAAGGTGTCGAGCTGTCAGTTACCCACTCAGTATGGCGATTTTGAGTTGCATACATTTAAGGATGTTATTGATAACCAGCTGCACTTTGCGCTTAAAAAGGGGGATGTTGAGGCCGAATCGCCCACCCTCGTGCGGGTTCATCTGCATAACACGCTGAGCGATCTACTGGGCTCAACCCGCGGTATTTCCCGTTCAATGACCCTGCCTGATGCCATGGAACAAATTGCCACAGAAGGTGGGGTGCTGGTGCTCCTGGGTAAAGAAGAAGACCTTGAGTCGCAGTTACAGCGCTTCGCCGCCGAAGACAGAGGTGAGCAGCCGGTAGGTAAAAACTGGCAGGGGTCCTCACGCACTGTAGGCGTGGGAAGCCAGATCCTGGCAGCGATGGGCGTCCAGAAAATGCGTTTATTAAGTAAACCCATTAAATATCACGCGCTTTCCGGATTTGGTCTGGAAGTTGTTGAGTATATTCACGACTAACGATTGGGTTTTGGCGCTGTTGTGGTATACTTCGCGCCGTTTTTGACACGGGATTCATACGGGATTGGGCTATGCAGGTTATCGAAGGTAATATTCGCGCAACGGGTAAGAAATTTGCCATTGTTGTTTCACGTTTTAACAGCTTTGTAGTAGAAAGTTTGTTAGAAGGCGCACTGGACACACTGGAGCGTCACGGTGAAGTCAGTGATGAAGATGTCACTCTGGTTCGTGTACCTGGCGCTTACGAGCTGCCGGTCGCTGCGAAGAAATTAGCTGAATCTAAAAAGTTCGACGCTATCATTGCCTTAGGTGCTGTGATCCGTGGCGGTACTCCGCACTTTGACTTTGTTGCCGGTGAATGCAACAAAGGCCTGGCGCAGGTTTCACTGGAATACGGTTTACCGGTTTCTTTTGGTGTGATCACCACCGATTCTATCGAACAAGCCATTGAGCGTTCTGGCACCAAAGCCGGTAACAAAGGCTCAGAAGCCGCCTTAGGTGCGCTTGAAATGGTTAACGTAATGTCTGCCTTAGACGACCTGGCATAAGGGTAACAGTGTGAAAGTTTCTCCTCGCCGTCGGGCCCGTGAAATAGCGCTTCAAGGCATTTATTCCTGGCAGATGAGTCAGAACCAGATTGAGCAAATCGAACTGGCTCTGGCAACCAGCAATGACATGAAAAAAGTAGATATGAACTATTTTCAGTTGTTGCTGCGTGGTGTGGTGCGTAGTGCATCGCAACTGGATGCTACCATTAAGCCTTATCTGGGGCGTTTGCCCGAAGAGCTGGATCCTATCGAAAAAGCAATCCTACGGTTAGCCACCTTTGAACTAACCGAACAGATCGATGTCCCATACAAAGTCATTATCAATGAAGCGATTGAGCTGGCTAAATCCTTTGGCGCTGAAGACAGTCATAAATTTGTCAATGGCGCGCTGGATAAAGCGGTGAAAACCCTGCGCTCCGATGAGCGCGGCTAAGCCCGCAGTCATTGAAACCAGAGCAGGATGCTCTTCTTTTAAATTTCTTAACTTTCCGGATTACTGTGAAAGAGTTTGATCTGATAAAACAGTACTTTGCCCAACGGGGTCACGTAAGAAAAGACGTGATCCTGGGAATCGGTGACGATTGTGCGGTCACCAAAGTACCTGATAATCAACACCTTGCTGTCACCACCGATACCCTGATAAGTGGTGTTCATTTTCTCTCCGATGCACCGGCACGTTCTGTTGCCTATAAAGCGGTGGCGGTAAATTTAAGCGACTTGGCTGCGTCGGGCGCAGAGCCTGCCTGGATAAGTCTGTCACTGTCACTGCCATCCTACGATGAAACCTGGATAGACGAATTTGTTAACGGTCTCTACGAACTGACTGAGTACTATTCGGTGCAGTTGATTGGTGGCGACACGGTAACCGGTCCGCTGGCATTAACGATTACGGCTCAGGGATTTGTGCCGCCGAATACTGAATTACGCCGTAGCACCGCTAAACCAGGTGACTGGATTTATGTGACCGGTAATCTTGGTGATGCCGGCGCTGGCCTGGATATTCTGAAAGGTAAGGTTGAGGCCAGCGACGAGCACCGGGACTATCTGATTAACCGCCATTATTACCCCACTCCCAGAGTGATGGCAGGGACGTCGTTACGCCGTACAGCGAATGCCTGTATTGATGTGTCTGACGGACTGGTGTCTGATCTCGGTCATATACTTAAGTTGTCGGGCTGCGGTGCGACGGTTCACGTAGACCGCCTGCCTGTGTCATCAGCTCTGTTCGATACGGTGGGGGCTCAACAGGCTTATCGCTATGCTTTATCCGCCGGTGATGATTACGAACTGGTTTTCACCGTTAATGAAGAGCAGCGCGGCAACCTTGAAACGTCACTCACCAATGCCAACGTTAAAGCGACCTGTATTGGTCAGGTGAACGGTTACGCCGGTCAAATGGACCTGCGACTGTATGATGAAAAATACGTGCTGGATGAAAGCACTGGCTACGAGCACGAGTTTTAATGGATAAAACGCTGCGTAAGCGGGTCTCAATGAAAAATCCGGTGCACTTTCTGGCACTGGGTTTTGGCAGTGGTTTAATCCCCCTGATGCCTGGTACTTTTGGCTCGCTGGCGGCATTGCCATTGCTCATCCCGTTTAGCTGGCTTTCACCCTACGCACTGCTGATTGCTGCGGTGCTGGCCAGTGTTGTAGGGATTTATCTGTGTGGTAAAACCGCAGATGACATGCAGGTGCACGACCACGGCTCTATTGTCTGGGATGAAGTGGCCGGTATCTTACTCACCTTCTTATGGATCCCGCTATCGCCTATTACGGTGTTGATGGGCTTTGTGTTGTTCCGCTTCTTCGATATTTTAAAACCCTGGCCAATCAAACCCATTGATAAGTATCTCGCTGGTGGGCTGGGTATTATGCTGGATGACGTAGTGGCCGGTATTATGGCCTGTGTCAGCCTGCACGCAATCTTATTTCTCTTTGGGCTTTAGCCCACCTGCGTAAAAAATAATTCCAACCTCAAATCGTGATAGCACTGACGAGAATAAACCTGAAAATTGAACAAATACTGTTCAAATAAAAGGATTAGTTATGTTACTCAGGCGCGTTCTTTTGCACGTAAGGCAACAGAACTGGTTTGCGGTGTTACTCGATTTTGTAATTGTAGTGGTGGGTGTGTTTATCGGTGTTCAGGTAGCAAACTGGAACGAAACACAAAAGCAACGAACGCTTTATCACGACGCCTATCAGCGGGTACATCAGGAAGTTAGCAATAATATAAAATCCATTCGAGCGGTACAGAACTATTACCGTAAGCGTCTGCCTGCCGTTCAGCGAGTCATCGAAACCTTACGCACTTGTGGTGCTGATGGTGGTTCGATAGAAAATATCGAAGCCACGTTTCCGGTTGTCATGAATTATTCCCAGATATTACTTTCTGTTCGTGACATTGAGTTAATGCTCAGTAATAACAGTTTTCTCGCGTTTCAGCATACAGAGCTTCGAACCAGACTGTCTGAGCTTGCCAACTATACCCGCTTTTATGAACTGGAACTTGCAAGCAAGACTGCGGAGATGAAAGATACCGGCTTCTTAAATCAACTGGCGTCAGGCCCTCTGCTGGGCTCTCCTGAAGATAATATCGAGTCAATTAACAACGGTGCCGTTGGCAGTCAGGAGTTAATTAGAAAACACCGTTTCAAAGCGCCTCTTAATGAGGTGTGTAAAGATGAGGTCATCCTTAGAAAGTATTTTGGTTGGGAAGAAGCGGTCTATTTTCAGGTTGTTGTGGGGCAGATGGTCGTCGAGCATTTAGAGAAGGAACTGACTTACCTGAAAGCGGCTTATTCAACTTAAGAGTCGTGCCCGGTGAGTGTTTATTTGCCTTGCATGCGCGTTTCTTTTTTAAGTCCAGCGCAGCCAGACTGTAGCCACCATCAGCGCCGTCAATAAAGTGAATATGCTCTGACTGGTAAGCGGTTATCATACAGGTGATCAAGGCTGCTCCTGCCACGTGAACACCAAAAGCGATTTGTCCTGTCTGTTCCTGGCTGCTGAGGAACTGCATAATCGCCTCACGCTGCGCCGGTGTGCAGCTAATGCACATTTTCAGGCCGTCCTCGAACTTTATAAAATCGCAGTTTGTTACGAAATCCTGTTTGTACGCACCCCAGTCGGTGGTATCGGTTTTTACTTTGCGTGACATCAACCAGCCGCCAACCAGGTTCATGAATACCAGATGCAGATAATACTTACATCGGCTGATTAGCGAGTGGGTCGCTGTTCTAATACGGGTCTCGGTGGCGAGCCGGGCGGGAGACCAGGCAAATGAAAGTTGTTCTGAGGCTATCGGGTGGTAGTGTTCACGCCCGCCAGTAATCTGTTGTAGCTGTTGTAAAACCAGCTCGTATTGTTGCGGTGAACTGGCTTCAATAATGAGCGAAAGGGTTTCGCCGTGGCGGCTTGACACGTTACTCCAGCGACATTCAAAGCCTGAGTAGTCTGCACTCGGCTGAGCCCCTTCAATCAGAAAGGCCTGATTGAGAACGGGATCTTTAAGGATTTTTTCTGCATAACGGATCCCGCCGCCACTGAAACAAGCCTGCTGGTAGTGCGGCGAAACCGTCAGTTTACTCACCCCGATAGTTTGACCCGCAGCATACACGGTGCCGGTTAAGTGAATTTGGCCGCGATAATCAGGCCAGGTAGTGGTTCACTTTGGCAATAATACCAGCACTGTCGAGCCCAAGCTCGGCGTACATTTCTTCCTGGGTGCCCTGCAGAATAAAGCTGTCAGGCAGACCAAGGGTTAGCACATCGGTTTTTAACCGGTTTTGCATCACGTATTCGCTTACGGCGCTACCTGCTCCCCCCATAATGCAGCCGTCTTCCAGTGTTACGAAGCATTCATGTTCGGCTTTCAGAGTGTTGAGCACGTCGGTATCCAGCGGTTTCACAAACCGCATATCCACCAGCGTGGCATCCAGTGCCTCGGCCGCGGCCTCAGCAAAGGGCAGTAGCGTCCCAAAGTTTAACAAGGCGACTTTCTTACCGGTGCGCAGCGTTCGGCTCTTGCCTAATTCCAGGGCCGTCATGGCCTCATCCGGGGTAATGCCTTTGCCAGCGCCGCGCGGGTATCTCACCGCCGCTGGCGCATTGGCTATATGGCCGGTATACAGCATCTGGCGACACTCATTTTCGTCTGACGGCGTCATTACAATCATGTTGGGAATACAACGCAGGAAAGCTATATCGAAGGCGCCCTGGTGAGTCGGACCATCGGCACCTACAATGCCCGCCCGGTCGATGGCAAATAATACCGGCAGATTCTGCAGCGCTACGTCGTGGATAAGCTGGTCATAAGCACGTTGCAAGAACGTGGAGTAAATGGCCACTACCGGGTTCAGACCATCTTTTGCCATCCCGGCGCCTAAGGTTACGGCGTGTTGTTCGGCAATGGCGACATCGAAATACTGTTCCGGAAATTGTTGGGAAAAGGCCACCATTCCTGAACCTTCACGCATTGCCGGGGTGATGGCCATCAGTTTAGGATCCAGCTTGGCCATATCACACAACCAGTTACCGAAGGTGGCCGAGAACGTCGGGTTGGACGCCTTGGCTTTAGGCAGGGTCTGGTCGGCCGGGTTAAACTTCGGCACAGCATGGAATTTTATGGGGTCTTTTTCTGCCTCGGGATAGCCTTTACCTTTACGGGTGACCACGTGCAGCAGTTGCGGCCCTTTGAATTTACGCATATTGCGTAACGTATCGACCACACCGTTAATGTCATGGCCGTCAATGGGGCCTATATAGTTAAAGCCCAGTTCCTCAAAGATCGTCCCGGGTACAACCATACCTTTAATATGCTCTTCGGCACGACTGGCGAACTCTTTGATAGGCGGTACATTGCTGAGTAATTTCTTGCCGCCATCACGTATGCTGTTGAACAGATTACCGGTTAATAAGCGAGCCAGATGGCTGTTAAGCGCGCCAACGTTCTCAGAAATCGACATCTCGTTATCATTCAGCACCACGACTAAATCTTTGCTAATATCGCCGGCGTGATTCATTGCCTCAAAAGCCATCCCGGCGGTCATCGCGCCGTCGCCGATAACCGCTACAACCTTGCGGCCAAGCTGTTCTTTATCGGCCGCAATGGCCATCCCCAGCGCTGCACTGATTGAGGTGGAAGAGTGTCCGACTGCAAAGGTATCGAACTCACTTTCCGGTGGCCATGGGAAAGGATGGAGCCCCTCTTTCTGGCGAATAGTCGACATCTGTTCGGCCCGACCGGTCAGTATCTTGTGCGGGTAGGCCTGATGGCCCACATCCCAGATAAGTCGGTCGAATGGCGTGTTATAGATGTAATGCAGCGCCACAGTGAGTTCGACGGTGCCAAGACCGGATGCAAAATGTCCACTGCTCTGACTAACGCAGGTCAGCAGATACTGGCGTAATTCGTCGGCCAGGGTACGCAGCTTGTCTTGTGGAAGCTTGCGTAACGCTTCAGGACATCGGGCCAGAGCAAGAGTAGGATAGTGCGCTAAATCTAGAGTCATTATTTATTATTCTGATACGTTATGCGGGCGAGGTGCAGTTCAATGACTGCGACTCACCATTAAATCGGTAAATGCAACTAAGTAATCGGTATTGTAGGGCAAACCGTCCAAGGCTTGAAGCGCCTCTTGATGTAATTTTGTTAACTCCTGGCGGGCCCCTTCAAGGCCAAGCAAAGACGGGAAGGTATTTTTACCCTGTGCTTCATCGGATCCTTTGGGTTTACCCAGGGTTTCGGTACTGGCGGTGACGTCCAGAATGTCGTCCTGGACCTGAAAAGCCAGGCCTATCCGATTGGCAAACCGGCAAAGCAATTGCTGATGTGCACTCTCGAGATGTTCAGTTACCAGGCACACCATTTCCACACAGGCGGTCAGTAAAGCACCGGTTTTCAGTTGGTGAAGGTATTGCAATTCGGCCAGTGATATTTGCTTGCCGGTTGCGGCCAGATCAATGGCTTGTCCGCCACACATTCCTGAGTAGCCGGCTGCCCGCGCCAGCACCGCAACTAACCGGGCCCGGCGGGTGTCGGCAAAGGGACTCATTGGATGTTCGGCAACAATACTGAACGCCTGGGTTTGCAGGGCATCGCCAGCAAGAATGGCGGTAGCTTCATCAAATGCAATATGACAGGTTGGGTTGCCACGGCGCAAGTCGTCATCGTCCATGGCTGGCAGATCATCATGAACTAACGAATAGGCATGAACGCATTCGATGGCCATACTGATGGCGCGCTGGTCGTTATCCGGGATATCCAGCATATTGCCCACCAGGTGCACCAGCAAAGGCCGCATGCGCTTGCCACCATTTGTTAAAGCATACAGCATGGCTTGTTTCAGGCTGGGAGCGGCATCCGGCAGGGCGGTTATGAGGTCATGCAAGCCGCCATCAATGCGTTGCTTGATGTGCTGGTGCAATGAAGCAAGTTGCATGTTAGTCCTCGTTATCTGCCGCGAAGTCCTGGAGTGCGGCTTCGCCATTCTGTTCAGTGAGTATTTTGACCTTTTGTTCGGCCTCTACCAGTGCCTTTTGGCTCAGGCGCGACAACTCAATACCGCGTTCAAATTTTTGCAGTGCTTCATGCAGGGGCAGGTCGCCCTGTTCCATTTCATTAACGATGGTTTCCAGTTCGCTGATAGTTTGTTCAAATGACGGACTGGCTGGAGTGGCTTTATCGCTCACGGATCCCTCTTCTGGTCTCATTTTGCGTAGTGAAGGCACATTAACCGAGGGCCGGGCAAGGGTCAAATAGTTTAAGGGCTGGCGGGTTGGTTTTGGTCTGCTCAGTGTGGTAAAGCGGCTATTTTGCAATAACGGGTTATGAAATCTATAACAATATCAGTGTAGAAAAAAAAATAACTGCCGATAGAATGACTAACTAGGCGTATTAAGCAGATGCATGACGGGCATGTTAAGCATCGTTATTCGGCGAAATACCGAAACCACTATCGCCGGTGTGTATGACTTTGTCTGATTCTGCACTGTAATGTGGTAAATTCGCAGCTATATTTAACACCATAAGTTCAGTATCGCCCTGAATAAGTGATGAAGTGAGGGAAACAAGTGGATTTAGCAACCCTGGTAGGAATGTTAGGCGGCATTGGCTTTATCGTCATGGCCATGATCCTTGGTGGGGATCTCAGCATGTTTGCCGATGTTCCTTCGGTACTGATTGTTTTTTGCGGCAGTCTTTTTGTTGTTATGTCGCAGTTTACGCTGGGTCAGTTTTTTGGTGCGGGCAAGGTTGCCGGTAAGGCGTTCATTTTTAAGATCGATACACCTGAAGATCTCATTGAAAAAGTGGTTGAAATGGCAGACGCGGCGCGCAAAGGGGGATTCCTTGCCCTGGAAGAGGCCGAAATTGCCAATCCTTTTATGCAGAAAGGAGTCGACATGCTGGTGGACGGGCACGATATAGACGTGGTGCGGGAAACCCTGGCAAAAGACATTTCCATGACCACTGAGCGTCACGAATTTGGTGTTTCTATCTTTAAAGGCCTGGGTGACGTAGCACCGGCAATGGGGATGATTGGTACGCTTATTGGTCTGGTGGCCATGTTATCTAACATGGATGATCCGAAAGCTATTGGTCCGGCCATGGCCGTAGCCTTGTTAACTACCCTGTACGGTGCTTTTCTTGCCAACGTTATTTGTTTGCCTATCGCAGCGAAATTAAGTAATCGACTGAATGAAGAAAAGCTCAACCAGTCATTGATCCTGGATGGCATTGTTGGCATTGCCGATGGTCAGAACCCCCGGGTTATCGAAGGGATCCTGAAAAACTATCTAGCCGCCAGTAAACGTGGCGCGGCAGAAGAAGAGTAACGGTTATGGCGCAGGAAGAAGAATGCCCAAAATGCCCCCCCGAGGGGCTGCCCGCGTGGATGGGGACCTTTGCGGACCTGATGTCGCTGCTAATGTGCTTTTTCGTGCTGCTGTTGGCGTTCTCCGAGATGGACGTCCTGAAATTCAAACAAATAGCCGGTTCCATGAAGTTTGCCTTTGGGGTGCAAAACAAAATTGAAGTCAAAGACATTCCGAAAGGGACGAGCGTAATAGCCATGGAGTTTCGCCCTGGCCGCCCCGACCCAACCCCCATTGACACTATCCAGCAGCAAACCATCGATATGACTCAGCAAATGCTGGAATTTCAGGCCGGTGATGAGGACTCGGCAGGCGGACGGCAGAAACAGCGGGGAACCCAGCGAGGAGGGCAGTCGCAACAAACCTCAACGGATCAATCCGCGTCTACCCAGCAGGCGGCCAATCAGGAACAGGTAGCTGAGATGATGAAAAAAGTCGCTCAGCAATTGCAAAAACAAATCCTCGACGGCTCCATCGAGATGGAATCCCTGGGTCAGCAGATCACCATTCGAATTCGTGAAAATGGGTCTTTCTCTGCCGGCTCTGCATTTTTACAACCGCAATTTCGACCTGTTATTCGTAAGATTGGCGAGATCCTTGCCGATATGCCCGGACAGATTGAAGTGTCTGGCCACAGTGATAAACAGCAAATTTCGAATGAACTCTACAGTTCTAACTGGGATTTATCAGCGCAACGGGCGGTTGCCGTAGCCGAAGCGTTGCGTTCGGCGCAAGGGTTCGATGAAGGCAGAATGTCGGTAGTGGGCAAGGCGTCTAACGAGCCGTTAATTGAAGATCCCCAAACGCCTGAAGAGCTGGCCACTAACCGGCGGGTTGAAATCAATATTAATCAGGGCGAACCCATTCGCTCGAAACCTATTTCGGTCTTGGATCAGGGTCAGTAGGTCAGCGCGAAGTGTCAGCTTACCCGGTTAGCGGGTAAGCTCATCTACGTAGCGAGGTTTACTCAACACTAGTTGCACCGTACTGATAGAACGTTCCAGGAACCCTCCCTCACAATATTTCAGATAATATTCCCACATTCTCGCGAAGCGCTCATCGTAACCATGCACTGCCAGTTTTTCCTTGGCCGCAACAAACGCATTAAACCAGTCTCTTAGCGTGCGGGCATAGTCGAGTCCGATGTCCTGCATATCACGAATCGACAGATCGCTGGCTTGCTTGATGTGCTGATTCAGCACCAGTTGTGAGGGTAAAAAACCGCCCGGGAAAATGTGCTTCTGGATAAAATCTACGCCCTTATGGTAGCTGTCGTAGCGGCGGTCATCGATAGTGATCGACTGCAGCAGCATTAAACCTTCAGGTGCTAACAGGCTCGCACACTTGTTAAAGAACTGATTAAGGTAAGGTTTACCTACTGCTTCAATCATTTCTATCGACACCAGTTTAGTATAGGTTCCTTCGAGTAACCGGTAGTCTTTCTTTAACAGCGTAATTTTATCTTCAAGACCTTCGCGCTTTACCCAGTCGTTAGCGTAGGCAAATTGTTCCTCAGAAATGGTTGTTGTTGTTACCTGACAGCCAAAATGTTTGGCGGCATGCACAGCGAGACCACCCCAGCCAGTCCCAATTTCAATCAGGTGATCGTTGGCATTCAGGCGCAGCTTTTTACAAATGGTGTGCAATTTATGAAACTGTGCATCGGCCAGTGAGGCGTTGACATCCGGATAAATGGCTGATGAGTACATCATGCTGTCATCCAGGAAATGCGTGTACAGAGTGTTCCCCAGATCATAATGAGCGGCGATATTTTTCTTCGCCTGATCGTGAGTGTTGCGTCGCATCAGGTGCTGCAACTTATCAAAAGGAAAACTTAACCATTTGAATCGCGACTCCCAGCGGTCCAGGGTTGGCAGATTACGGGCAAAAATCCGAATGACATTGGTAAGCTCAGGACTGGTCCATAAGCCTTCTGTGTAGGTTTCGCCTGAGGCTACACTTCCGCCAAGTAGCAGCTTTTTGTAAACGGACGGACAATGCATATCAACTTCTGCATGCAGGTCGCTGGCGGGATTACCGCATTGAGCCACAAGCTTCCCATTTTCTTTAATCACCAGATGCCCCTCTGGCAGGGATTGCATCAGACTGATAAAGACCTGGCGACTGTATCGCTCAATAAAAGAAAACGTAAGAGGCGCAATCAGCGCAGTTTCACTATTTGCCATGAGTTATTCCTGACTATTTATCGGATGTGAATATACCGGCGTGCGCTTTATCCATAATTTAACCGCTTGCCAGTAAATTCCGATGACAGTTCTTAGTGTCATATTCGGTATTGATTTAATTACGCTTCTAACCGTATTTGAGTTTAATGAATTTTGTTTTAAATGCATTATCGCGGTGAAGTGTTTGTTTTTCTTATAACAACTTAAGCCCACTGAGAATGCCTCAGACGGTTGCTGTATATGCCATTTATAGACCATGTCCACCGGATTGAAAGGCGAGACGTGAAATGCTTTCGGCGTGTTTTCCTGCCTGGCCAGATCAACCAGGTAATGGTGTCGTTCGTTCCATGGCGTATTACTGACTTCGGCCAGCATGTGGGTGAATTCACCGCTGACCTTATTGCGTAAAAAATAAAAATTAACCGGACTGAAATACAGTCCGAAGTGGCGTGCCTGACCGAGCAGAAAGACATCACCGCTTAGATGATTACTGGTGTCTGACAACGCATTAATGCGAGCAATGACCGCTTGTTTCAGTGGTAATGACGGGTCGCCCAGATAATCACTGCGGCGGTATTCAAAAGCGGCTGTGCGGCAGTTAGAAAAGCCTTTTACCGCATGCGCCAGTTGATTGACTTCATCGAGGTTAAGCCACATCATCGCGATACCATATTCAAAGGCATGCTGAGTGGGGGTAAAACGTTCGTGGCTAACCACCCCGGTGCAGATCGCGCTTTCCATTACAGGCTGGCTCCAAATCTCTGACACACATCCAGGGCTGAGCGCACACCGTCTTCGTGAAAGCCGTTGTACCAGTACGCACCACAAAAGTGGATGCCATCAATACCACAAATGGTGTCCCGCTGCTGCTGAGCACTGACCATTTTGGGACTGAACTGAGGATGGGCATAGCGGTAAGTCCCCAGCACTTTGTTGGCCTCAATACCTGAGGTGTTGAGGCTTACACAAAAAGTCTCCGGGGCGTTCAGACATTGCAGTATATTCATGTCATAGGTTACGGCGGCGGGGCGTTGCTGTTCCTGAGGATCGCCGGTTAAGCGGTAATTCCAGCTCGCCCATGCCGCTTTACGTTGAGGGAGTTGGTGAGTGTCATAGTGAAGCACCACATCGTTTTCGGCGTAACCAATCGCGCTTAGGACGCGATGCTGAGCTTCGGTCGGTGTGGCCAGCATGGCTAAAGCCTGATCACTATGACAGGCAAAAATAACTTCATCGAAGCGGTCGGTTTGCCCTGCTGATGTGGTTACCGAAACCCCTCCGTTATCGTGTTCAACCCGGCTCACTGGTGCGCTTAATCGAATGCGCTCGGCAAATGGCTCAATCAGCGGCGCAATGTACTCCCGGGAGCCGCCTTTGATGGTATACCACTGGGGCCGGTCGTTAATGTTTAATAACCCGTGATTATTGAAGAACTGTAAGAAGAATGTCAGCGGGAACGCTTTAGTTTGCTCCAGGCTGGCCGACCAGATAGCGGCGCACATGGGATATATATAGTGTTCGCTGAAGTCGTCACTGAAGCCGTGTTGTTCGATAAACGATGACAGCGTTTGTGAACTGATATCTTTTTCTTGCTCGATAGTCTCTTTGCAAAGGGTATTAAAGCGAACAATATCTTTAACGATTTTCCAGAATTTCGGTCTTAGCAGGTTGCGCCGTTGAGCGAATAACGTGTTCAGGTTATGTCCGTTGTACTCAATATTGGTGCCTTCGTGGCGGACGGAAAAACTCATTTCCGTTGGCTGGTATTCCACTCCCAGACGGGTCAGTAGCTTGATGAAATTCGGGTACGTCCAGTCATTAAAAACAATAAATCCGGTATCAATGGCCCATGACTCACCTTGCACGGTGACATCTTTCGTCGCAGTGTGCCCCCCTATATAGTCATTCGCCTCATACAGAGTAATGTTGTGCTGTTTATGCAGCAAATGGGCGCAGGTTAACCCTGAAATTCCGGAGCCAATAATAGCAATGTTTTTTTTCATGCGAAGACCGCCAGCCTGATTATTGTAATTTTGATGAAAGCCATACCTGGAGTCTGCCAGGTAAGCGGAATAAGGTTCGTAGTATTACCCCGAAAACGGTCGGGAAGTAGATGTTGCTCTGCCGTTTAATGATCCCCTTGAGGAGTGATTCAGCGGCTTCCTGAGCCGTAATTTTCATTGGCATTTCAAAGTCATTTTTATCGGTCAGCGGCGTTTCAACAAATCCCGGTGAGGCAGATTGGACAATAATATCGCGCGATTTCAGGTCTATTTTCATGCTTTGAGTAAAGTAGTGCACGGCGGCTTTACTTGCACCATAGGCCTGACTGCGGGTAAAGGGAAACAATCTGGCCATGGAATCGATGATGACCAGTTGATTACCGGCCTGGCAGTTAGGCAGCAAAGCGCTTACACAATTGATGATGCCAAAAAAGTTAACTTCGAGTACCCGTCTGAACATGTCAGGCTCAAATTCCGGTAAATCCACGTATTCACAAGTGCCAGCATTGAGCACTGCAATGTCGAAACGTACTTCTGCCAGCGCCGACTTAGTGGCTTGCTCATCGGTGACATCAAACTTCAAGGTCTGAATATTCTGATGACCAGACAGTTTATCGAGCTTTTCCTGGTTGCGCCCGCAGGCAATTACCTGATAGCCGCGTGAAGCAGCATGATTAGCCAGGGCTTCGCCGATGCCGGACGTTGCGCCGGTAATGAGTATCGTTTTCATGAGTCTAGCTTCTTTTTGATAAAACCAATGAGGTGCCTTAGCAATGGCACATGTTCATATACCATTTCTCCAAGGTCGTAATAGTCACGGTGATAATGAATTTTTTCGTCGCGGACCTTAAGTAATGACACGCCGTCGACTGAAATAATGTCTGGTTTATTTTTTAACTGCAGCGTCATCGTCCACTCAACCGTATGGCTGTACGAATACCCTTCGGTGCTGTCTGACTCTTGTAAAGCGTGTATTGTGAACTGGCAGGTGTCCACCGATTCCAGCAGGTTTGCAAAGTATTTTTTGACTGCCGAGAGGCCTTGATGACGGGTTACCGGATCGACAAACTTAATGTCCTGATGATAGACCAGCGCAAGATCGTTAATGTCGATGCTGGCTAGATCTTCGTATAACTGCCTGAAACGTTCATTAAATGTCACTGCAAAAAAAATCCGTAATCGGTAAAGTTTATGCTTGATAATACCGATTGCAGTAAGGCTTAGATCATCAATGGTGTATTTATTTTCAGCCCTGTTGCAATCTCTTCTGGCTTTTAAGATCCAAAACAGAAAGGAGGGCGTATTGGACAGTGATTCCCTATTAACTTTGTGAAAGATATCCCATTATGCAAGAAGTCAGTATGCCCTTGTTTCCGTTATCTGCTCATTTATTACCGGGTGGCCACATGGCCCTGAGAATTTTTGAGCCCCGCTATGTTCGGATGGTAAAGGAAGCCTGCGCAGGTGATGGGTGCTTCGTCTTGTGCATGCTTAACTCGCGCGGCGATTTAAGTAAAAACGAACATATTTTTCCGATTGGGACACTCTGCAAGATTGTCGATTTCGACTTGCTCGAAGATGGGTTGCTTGGGATCAAGGTGGAAGGCCAGTATTGTGTGAAGATAAACACAATAGCTACCGAGGCGGACGGCCTGAGGACAGGGCAGTGTGAACGTATCACTGACTGGACTGCCGAAATAGATGACGGCGTTATCGAGCCGTTACGCGACAAGTTGCAGCTGATTTATGACAAATATCCTGAAATCGCACGGCTTTATCCCGAACTTAAGTTTTCAGAACCACTGTGGGTGATATATCGCTGGCTGGAGTTATTACCGGTAGATGCAGCAAACAAACAAGCGTTTTTGAGCGAACAAAACTGCGATAAGGTGCTAAACTATATAAATGACTTGGTGCGGTAATATTTTTGATCCAGATCATAATTTGTTGCGTATGCATTAGCACATACGGAATAAATCGGACCGAAAACTATGCTTGTTGGAATACCATTGGAACACGAAAACAGCGCTGTAGAACCGAAAGAGTGTGCAGTTGAAATGTCTGACTATCTGGTAAAGGTAGCGCAGGACAGATGCAAAGCCTCATTCGCCAGAGTGTTCGGCTTTTTTGCCCCGCGGCTGAGATCTTACGCACTCAAGCAATTGGGCAATGAAGCATTGGCCATGGAGCTTGTACAGGACACAATGTCAAATGTGTGGCAGAAAGCGCACCTCTTCAATTCGGAAAAAGGTTCTCCTTCTACCTGGATTTTTACCATCGCCAGAAACATTCGCTTTGATATGCTCCGTAAAGTTCAGAATCGCAAGGAAGACATTTGTGCTGATGACTTATGGCCAGTGCTTTGCGAACAGACACCCGACGCGAATGAGAAGTCGTTAGACGATCAGGTTACATTGGAGCAAATCGGTCATTTGTTTGAAGATTTGCCAGAGAAACAGAAAGTAGTATTAGAGGCCATTTACATCGACGGGAAGTCACAGCAGGAAATTGCTGATGAACTGGATATTCCTCTAGGTACCGTAAAATCCAGAACCCGGCTTGCTTTGCAGCGTCTCAAAGGTATGTTAAGCGATTATGATTAAGTTCCACCCAACCCCTGATCTCATTGAGCAGTTTGTGACGGGAACCCTGGCACCAGCCGAGTCGTTAATGGTGTCTGCCCACTGCGATATGTGTAAATACTGTCGGGAACTCGTCGATGACAAAACGGCGGAGTTCGCAATGGATCATCTCGAGCTCGAAAACGCGGCAGAGAGTTACGATCCGCAGTTCGATTTGATGCTTGCTAATATTACTCAACAACCGGTCGCCGAGGCGCCTGATGTGCAAACCCGAAAATTGTCTGCCGCCCAGACGATGAGCACATCAATTGAGTTAGACGGCAAAACTTTCGAGTTACCCAAAACGTTGCATCGCCTGATTCAAAAGAAAGGTAACTGGTCGTCGTTGGTAGGCAAACTATGGCAGGCGCCAGTTGATATGGGTTATGACGGTGTGGCCAACTTCATATATATGGAAAAAGGGGGCTCGGTGCCAGAACATACTCACCGGGGGTCTGAAATGACACTGGTGATCAACGGAGAGTTCTCCGATGGCATGAACGAATATGATTCAGGTGATTTCATTTATATGAATGGCGATCACACTCATGCACCGGCCTCAAACGCCAACGAAGGGTGTCTGGTGTTCAGTATCGTCGATCAACCCCTTCATTTTACCTCGGGGATTGCCCGGCTGCTCAATCCGTTCAGCCATTTATTCTTCAGGTAATGAAACAGGCCATCAGGCCTGTTTTTGTTTGTGTGGGGTAAAATCAGTGTATGCCATTGCCCTGAATCCATCTTAACGGGCAACTTCCTTCGTCATTCTCCATCCTCTTGTGGTGCTTCTTGCGGTTCATTGGTATTCTGTATCCAACGATAAGCAGAACATGTGACTTTTGGATGGTTGCTCAGTTGTTGGTTCAGGTTGGCATTTACTGCCTGTTCCCCTTGCTCCTGACATTTGAAAAAAATCCTCAGACCCGTCGGGTCTCGCTGTACATTTATGTCAGTCTGGTGCTCATTATGGGCGGATTTCTTGGCGCTGTTTATTCAGTCATTTTACCCGGTGATATCAGCTTATCCGGCGGTACCATCGCATATGGTGGGTTTATGATGGCCTGCATCATGATGGCCTTTATAGAAAATGACCCATTTATCCTGCAAAACATCATGCGCCTGGTGGTCATGGTGTCGATTTTCAAAGTCCTGTTGTTCGCCAGTATTGCTGAAACGCTGAACGCAACGGATGTGCTCAATCCCCTTAATGTGCCTGTGGGCCTGTTTGAATTGTCACTGCCGTTGATTGTCCTGGGCGCGCTCCTGATCATTGCTGAACTGTATTTTCTGGTTTTTGTGTTTGACCGCTTAAAAAGAGTGTTACCTAACCACTTTCTGTTTAGTCTCGCCTACAGCCTGGGCTTCGTCAGTATCATTCTGATGGATGGCGTGCTGTTTCCGGTGTTGGCAATGGGTGTATCCAGTGAGGTGTTCGGACTTATCATCGGCAATTTAAGCGGTAAAGCGATTATTGCTGTTACTTTTGGGTCCTATTTGTTTCTGTTTATGCTGACCAACAGAGCAAGAATGGAGAAAGCGCTTAATGACCCCTTGCTCAACTGGCGGATGTTGTTATCCAGCTCCAGTAATATTGTGCGTAAGCTCGAACAAAATGAGCAGCAGCTATTACAGGCCAGAACGGTTGTCGAGCACAGTCGGGAAGGGATGGCAGTACTGGATAGTGATTTTCAGGTTGTATCAACCAATCCGGCGCTCGAACATTTGTTTGCCACGTCGAGCATTGGCGAGCTAAACCATAAAACGCTGTTTAAGTTATTGTCAACACCGGTGAACCTGACACAGGTTAAAACGCAGCTCAGTCAGACAAAATCCTGGTCGGCTGAAGTCTCCTGGTACATCGATAATAAAGCCCATTTTGGTTTACTAACCCTGGTGACCGTGCTGGACCGGCATCAACAGGTGTGCAACTACACCGCCTCATTAACCGATATCTCTGAGCTGGTGGATGTTCGTGAAGAACTGCGCCACATGGCCCATCACGACGTTCTGACCGGCTTACCCAACCGCCGTGCGCTGCAACGTTTATTGGCCGAAACCACCAATGATCAGAACCGGGACTGCAGTCAGGCCGCGTTGTTACTCATCGACCTGGATAACTTTAAGCAGGTTAATGACAGCCTCGGTCATTTTAATGGAGATAAATTACTGATGCAGGTGGGCCGCCGGCTATCTCAGGTTCTGCCTGCCGGTGCCAAACTGTTTCGTATCGGCGGCGATGAGTTTTCGGTTTATTGTGACGGTATCAGCACTGCCGGCGAAGCACTGCAACTGGCAAACGCCATGCGCCTGCAGGTGAGTTATCCAATTGATATCGATTCATCAGTGCCGGTGTATGTGGATTGTTGCATCGGCATTAGTTTATTCCCGACCTTTGCTTCAACCCTCACAGAGCTTTATCAGCAAGCCGATACCGCGTTGTACTGGGCCAAAGGAATTGGCAAAGGCACTGTAAAGGCATATCAGGAATCTATGACTGAGAAACGCCGCTCTTCGCTGACAATGGAAAGTTTGCTCAGAGAAGCCATTGATAATTGTCAGCTTGATATCTTTTTACAGCCTAAAATCAATTTGCTCAGCGGTGATGTGGAAGGGGCGGAAGTCCTGGCGCGCTGGACCACAGGCGATAATGAGCGAATTCCGCCGGATGTGTTTATTCCGCTTGCTGAACAAGCCGGTTTAATGGGCCGCCTGACTCACTGCATCATGATTAAAGCATGTGACGCGTTTAGCCAAATCGGTGAATTTGTTCCAGCCACATTCCGACTAGCGGTGAATATTTCGGCCGGTGAGCTGGCTGATGAGAACCTGTTGAAGTCGCTACGCAGGGTGTTAGGCGAGTTTAATTTAGCGGCTGATCAATTTGAGATTGAATTAACTGAGACGGCTCTGATTGACGTAGACATTAACACCCTGGTTAGTCTCAAAGAGGAAGGCTTTACCCTGGCGCTGGATGACTTTGGTACTGGCTATTCTTCATTGTCTTATTTAAACCGGCTGCCCATCGATACCCTGAAAATTGACCGGAGCTTTATTGCCAATATCCCTGCCGATGTGTCGAGCAGTAATCTTACCCGCAGTATTATTTCCATTGCACGGGATATGAATTGTCAGGTGGTGGCAGAAGGGGTTGAGAATTCTGAGCAACATGCTTTTCTGGAAAATGAAAGCTGTCAGCTGGCTCAGGGATATCTGTACAGCAAGCCGTTACCGCTTTGCGACTTCCTGGCCTTTATTAAAAGTTGATGAGCGGTGTAAGCTAGCGGTTAGCGCTCACAAAAAAGCAGCCTTCAGGCTGCTTTTTTGTAGGGGTAAACAGTGTGTTAGCTAATGAACTCACTGTCCGGGAAGTTCAGTTTCAGCGTTTTCATGGCGTTATCGCGTAATTCTGTGAGCTCTAACTGTTCATAGCACGACACCATAATTTCCAGCGCCTGTTGCACCTGATCTGAGTCCGGATAGTATTCAAGCACATAACGGCCTCGGTTTGCCGCCGCAATAAACGCTTCACGGCGCATATAGAAGCGGGCAATGGAGATTTCATAACTGGCCAGACGATTCTTGATAAACACCATACGCTGGCGCGCATCAGCAGCGTACTTACTATCCGGATATTGCTGGATTAAACGTCTGAAATCGTCAAAAGCCTGTTTGGATTTACTCGGGTCGCGATCGGTAGTATCAATACCTACGAGTTCCTGGAACAGGTTGTTATCGGCTTCCATGTTGGTCAGACCGCGCATATAAAACGCGTAATCTACGTCAGCATGGTTAGGGTTTAAGCGAATAAAACGGTCGATGGTGGCCAGAGTCTGGTCAACCTTGCCGGATTTATAATAGCTGTAAACCAAATCTAACTGTACCTGGTGAGACAGTGGGCCAAATGGAAAGCGGGAGTCCAGCGCACTCAGAGAGGCGGCGGCCGCGGCGAAGTTACCATTCGCCATGCTCTGACGTGCTTTGTCGTAAAGTGCCTGCGCGCCCAGGTTTGCATTCATCACCTGATCTTCTTTGCTTGAGGATGAACACCCTGTCACGGTTAACAAAACGCTAATCAGCAGGGGGGCAATGCAACGGTTTATTTTCATAGTACTACTGGTTCCTGGTACACAATTAATTTTTACTGCAAGGGTAAACAGTTTTCTGTCTGGCATTTTAACGTACTCTTAAACGCAAACACCACATAAACTCCAAAAGAAAACAGCCTCTGCTGCCAAACCTGTTATAATCTGCCTTTTGTGTTCCCACTTTAGGCGGTTATGGTACAACAAAGTTCACAGATTTCATTAGCAGCGCAAACTGAATCCCAACACTTTGGTTTGAGGTTAGATCAGGTAATTGCAGATTTGTTCCCTGATTATTCCCGTTCAAAGTTAAAAGAATGGATTTTGGCAGGTAATGTAACGGTAAATGGCGAAGTGTGCAAAGTCCCGCGTCAAAAAATGACCGGTGATGAGTTAATTGAGGTTGAGGCCGAAATTACCCAGCAGGTTGCCAATGTGCCGCAAAAAATAGAACTGGACATCGTTTATGAAGACGATCAGATCCTGGTAATTAATAAACCCGCCGATCTGGTTGTTCATCCCGGTGCGGGTAATCAGGACGGCACGCTATTGAACGCGTTACTGGCCCACGTGCCGGATATCGATAAAGTGCCCAGAGCCGGTATTGTCCATCGCCTCGATAAAGACACCACCGGTCTGATGGTGGTGGCTAAAACGTTACCAGCTCAAACCCATCTGGTAGAGCAATTGCAGGGCAGGGTGATGAGTCGCGAATACGAAGCGCTTGCTTTTGGCACTATGATTGCCGGAGGTATTGTTGATGCGCCGATTGGCCGTCATGCGACGAAACGTACACACATGGCGGTCCGCGAGTTCGGTAAACCCGCCGTGACTCACTATCGGGTTATCGAGAAATTCCGTGCTCATACCCACGTGCGGTTGAAACTGGAAACCGGTCGCACTCATCAGATCCGTGTCCATATGGCTTATATTAAGCATCCATTGGTTGGCGATCCGGCCTATGGCGGCAGATGGCGCTTACCCAAAGGTGCCAGCGAAGAATTTGCTGACACGTTAAGAAACTTCAAGCGACAGGCTCTGCATGCTGCGCAGTTATCTCTGTACCATCCGCAAACCGATGAGTGGATGACCTGGCAGGCGCCGTTACCAGAGGATATGGTGAGTCTTATTGAAAGTACTCGCCAAGACACTAAGCAATTTGGCCTGGATGAACTCTGATCTTCCGCTAATTTTGCCGGCCTGGGATGCGCCGGCCAGTGTCACTGCCTATTGCACTACCCGGCAAGGGGGGAGCAGTGAAGGTATCTACGCCAGCCTGAATGTAGGCAATCATGTGGGCGACAGTGCCGAGCAGGTGAGTCGCAACCGCAGTCTGCTGCCCCATCATGAGAAACTGCACTGGTTAAATCAGGTACATGGTCATCAGGTGGTGACTTTGCCAACCGCAATCACAGAAGCCGATGCATCAATAAGTCGTTCGCCCGAACATCTTTGTGCTGTGATGACGGCTGACTGTGTACCCGTGCTCTTATGCAATACAGCAGGCACGGAAGTGGCCGCCATTCATGCGGGCTGGAAAGGGTTGCACCTGAAGGTGATTGAGCACACGATTGCCGCGATGCAATCGCCGGCCAATACTCTGCTAGCCTGGATAGGGCCAGCCATTTCACAAGCTTGTTATGAAGTGTCTGAGCAGGTAGCCCGTCATTTTAGTCAGTATCCGGGCGCTATTATTCGCTCTGATAATGCCGATAAATATCTGCTCGATCTGCCAATGATAGCGCGCTGTCAGTTAGCCTCGCTCGGCTTACAGCACATTACCCCGTCAGCGCTTTGTACCTATGCTGATGAACGATTCTTTTCGCACCGTCAGGCGACCCACCAACAACAGCAGCAAACCGGCCGAATGGTTAGTGTGATAGGACTGCGTGGCGTATAGCGGTAAGTGCTGTACACCTTTTTGCCTTTCTCCTACTATGATGCCTGTAACAGCTTATAAACAATAAAAAAGTTAAGGAGACGACAGTTGAAAAAAATTATCTCATGTTTGGTTGGCGTAACCGCATCATTGTTATGCGCCAGTGCCGTAAACGCGGCCTCACCAGAACGGTTTAAAGGCCATATGATGTTGCTGGCCGACGATCTGCTGGCCGGTCGCGATACCGGTAGTATAGGGCACGATTTTGCGTCGCTGTATATTGCCAGTGAGTTGCAAAAGATGGGCGTTGCCCCCGCCGGTGAAGAAGGGAGTTACTATCAGGTAGTGCCATTTAAGCAGGCGACCCTGGATATGTCATCGCCCAAAATGGTGGTCTCAGACGGCGATGATTCCGTTGAATTTGAGTTTATGCAAAATATGCTCATGAGCGCCGACATCAACAACGAAACATCCAGTGTGTCCGGCGAGCTGGTTTTTGCCGGGTTTGGTATTGATGCGCCGTACCTTAATTATAGTGATTACGAAAATATCGACTTAAAAGGCAAGATAGCGGTGATTTTGTCTGACAGACCGCATGACTTCCCCAGTGAGGAAGGTTCTCACTTTCGCCGTTTGATTGCTGACAGCCTGGTAAAAAGCGGTGCTATCGGAACCATAGTGGTAAGCACGCCGACCTCTGAAAAAGTGTCACCCTTCGAGAAGCGCAAGTTATATGTAAAAACACCGTCCACTCGCTGGTTAACCAAAGAGGGTGAAGTAAACAACGGTTATCCGGCGCTGAAAGGCGGCGCAACCCTGAGTCTGGATGCAGGTAAAACCCTGTTTGAGATGGCCGGCATCGACCTGGAAGAGATTTTTGAGAAAATCGAAAATAATGAGTCGCTGACGCCACGGCCAATGGGGCTGACAGCCACCCTGGAAAAGAAATCGGTACACAGTGAAACCACTAGTCCCAATGTTGTTGGCGTAATTGAGGGCTCTGATCCGAAGCTTAAAAATGAATTTATCATTTTAAGCGCGCACTCAGACCACATTGGTGTGAGTAAAAACTCGGTGTTAAAAGACAAAATTAACAATGGTGCGATGGATAATGCCAGTGGGGTATCCACAGTGCTGGAAATCGCTCACGAATTCCATCATGCCAAAGAAAAACCCAAACGCTCGGTAATCTTTGCATTTGTGACCGGTGAAGAGAAGGGACTGTTAGGCTCTGAATACTATGCCACTTATCCTACGGTGCCCATTGATAACATTGTTGCCAATGTGAATCTGGATATGCCTATCCTGACTTACCGTACTAACGAGATTATTGCCTTTGGCGCTACCCATAGCTCGCTTGAAAAAACGGTTAGCAGTACACTGTTGAAAAATGAAATGAAGCTGATTGAAGATCCGATGCCTGAGCAAGCCATATTTGTTCGCAGCGACCAGTATAGTTTTGTTAAACAGGGTGTACCGGCTGTTTTCTTAGTGCCGAGTCTTGCGACTGAAGTAAAAGATGCCCTTGCCGTATCGCCACAAACCTTCCTGGCTAAGCATTATCACATGCCTTCGGATGATTTAAATTTACCTATTGATTACGAGTGGGCTGCGCAATTTGTTGAAATCAATTACGCCATTGCCCGGGATTTGGCCAACGCGCCTGAACGTCCTGCCTGGAACAGCGATAGTTTCTTTTCTACCCTGGGTAAAGACTAACTATTTGTTTCTGCTGGCCGTCTGCATTCGCAGGCGGCTTTTTATTCTGCCTTTAAACCCGCCCAAAATCAGCCATACTTAACATCAGCCAGATACCTGACCTGACGCAAATTATGTAGTTATTTGCGCATAATTTTTATACAGGTTACTTGAATCCGGATTTATTCATACCCATAAAGAGAGCAAGGTTATTAGCACGGTTAAAAGAGGTTTCCATGCGTTTAGATAGATTTACCAGCAAGTTCCAGATTGCGATCTCAGATGCGCAGTCTCTTGCTTTGGGCAGAGATCATCAGTTTATCGAGCCCGTGCATTTGATGACAGCATTGTTAAATCAGCAGGGCGGCACCGTTCGTTCAATGCTGGATCAGGCTGGCGTAAATGTGAATGCGCTGCGCTCTGCACTGTCCCAGGCGATTGAAAGATTGCCGCGGGTAGAAGGTATCGGCGGCGAAGTACAGTTAGGCAAAGACAGCGTTGTACTGCTTAACCTGTGTGACAAAATCGCCCAGCAACGAAAAGACGATTATATTACGTCCGAAATTTTCGTGTTGGCCGGTATTCAGGATAAAGGCCGGCTGGGGGATATGTTCCGCGAGCTGGGGGTCACCAAAGAAGCCATTGAAAAAGCCATTGATGCCATGCGCGGCGGTCAGAAAGTCACTGACCCTAACGCCGAAGACGTGCGTCAGGCACTCGAGAAATACACCACGGATCTCACTGAACGTGCAGAACAGGGCAAGTTGGACCCGGTAATTGGCCGGGATGACGAAATTCGCCGTACTGTGCAGGTTTTGCAACGCCGGACAAAAAACAATCCGGTGTTAATTGGTGAGCCTGGGGTGGGTAAAACCGCTATTGTCGAGGGGCTGGCCCAACGCATTATTAATGGCGAAGTGCCGGAAGGCTTAAAAGACAAGCGCGTATTGTCGCTGGACATGGGCGCGCTGGTGGCTGGGGCTAAATATCGCGGTGAGTTTGAAGAACGGCTCAAAGCCGTCCTTAACGAACTAGCCAAAGAAGAAGGCCGGGTCATTTTGTTTATCGATGAGTTACACACCATGGTTGGGGCGGGGAAATCAGACGGTGCAATGGACGCCGGTAATATGCTAAAACCAGCACTTGCCCGGGGCGAATTGCACTGTGTGGGCGCCACCACTCTGGATGAGTACCGTCAATACATTGAGAAAGATGCCGCGCTGGAACGCCGGTTCCAGAAAGTACTGGTAAATGAACCCAGTGTGGAAGATACCATCGCGATTTTACGAGGGCTAAAGGAACGTTACGAATTGCACCACTCGGTCGATATCACCGACCCGGCAATTGTCGCCGCTGCCACGTTGTCACACCGTTATATCAGTGACCGGCAGTTGCCCGATAAGGCTATCGATTTGATTGATGAAGCGGCTTCAAGTATTCGCCTGCAAATTGATTCTAAACCGGAAGAGATGGATCGCCTTGAGCGCCGTATTATCCAGCTTAAACTGGAAGAGCAGGCGTTGGCAAAAGAAACCGATGATGCCAGTCACAAGCGGCTTGAAATGATTGAGCTGGAACGTGAGCAGGCGGAAATTAAGTTCGCTGAACTGGAGAAAATCTGGAAGGAAGAAAAAGAAGCGATGCAGGGCACCCAGTCGATTAAATCTGAGCTGGAACAAGCCAAGCTGGATTTAGAGATTGCTCGCCGTGCCTCGGATTTAAACCGGATGTCTGAGTTACAGTATGGCCGTATTCCTGAGCTTGAGATGAAGCTGGAAAAAGCCGCCGAAAACGAAAACAAAGAAACTCTGTTAATGAAAAACCGGGTTACGGATGCTGAAATTGCTGATGTGTTGTCGCGCTGGACGGGGATTCCGGTGTCGAAAATGCTTGAAGGCGAGCGCGATAAGCTACTGCGAATGGAAGATGTACTGCACAAACGCGTAGTGGGTCAGCATGAGGCTGTTAACGCAGTGTCCAATGCCATTCGCCGTTCACGTGCAGGGCTGGCCGATCCAAACCGACCCATTGGTTCGTTCCTGTTTTTAGGACCAACCGGGGTAGGTAAAACAGAGCTGTGTAAATCACTGGCCGGGTTTATGTTTGATACCGAAGAGGCCATGATCCGCATAGATATGTCGGAATTTATGGAAAAACACAGTGTGGCACGCTTGGTAGGAGCGCCGCCGGGGTACGTAGGATACGAAGAGGGCGGTTATCTGACCGAAGCGGTGCGCCGTAAGCCTTATTCTGTGATCCTGCTTGATGAGGTAGAGAAAGCCCATCCGGATGTGTTTAATATTTTGCTGCAGGTGCTGGACGATGGTCGCCTGACCGATGGCCAGGGCCGTACAGTGGATTTTAAGAACACCGTGGTGATCATGACGTCTAACCTGGGCTCTGACATTATCCAGGATAAGCATCAGGAAAATCAGTACGAAGAAATGAAATCGATGGTGATGAATGTGGTGGGGCAGCATTTCCGTCCGGAGTTCATTAACCGGGTGGATGATATAGTGGTCTTCCACCCACTGGGTAAAGAGCAGATTAAATCCATCGCTAAGATTCAACTGGCGGCGCTGCGTGCCCGCCTGGCAGATAAAGGCTATAAACTTGAATTATCTGCTGCGGCAATGGATAAGCTGGCTGACGCTGGGTTTGATCCAGTGTTTGGTGCAAGACCGCTCAAGCGGGCTATCCAGACACAGGTAGAAAACCCACTGGCGCAGCAACTGCTGTCGGGCGCTATCTTGCCAGAGTCCACTATTCGTATTGACGTGGATGGTGAACGTTTGATTATTATCTGATTGGACTTACGGAACTAAAAAAGCCGGCTAATTTTGCCGGCTTTTTTGTTGCTTATGACCCGTCCTGAATAGCGTTGACACTTTTCAAACTTAATTTGGAGAGTGTAATGAAATCAAATAGCAAAAGAACTCAACGAGATTATTCCCTCGCTTTTAAATTGGCAGTAGTAGACCAGGTTGAAAAAGGCGAACTCACTTATAAACAAGCACAAGACCACTATGGAATTCAGGGCAGCTCAACTGTTTTAGTTTGGCTTCGTAAGCACGGTCGTTTAGATTGGATTAATGGAACACCGAAGTTTCTAAAGCGAGGCGACGCCGTGGATAAACCAAAAGCAGAACTCACCCCCGAACAACGAATTAAAGCGCTGGAGAAAGAGCTGGCTGATACGAAGATGAAAGCAGATTTCTTTGAAGCCGTTGTGAATGTTCTTGAAAGTGACTACGGAGTCAGCGTTGTAAAAAAGCGCAAAAGAAAGTCATCCAGGAAAAAGTGATAGACGGGGTTTCCGTTTCCAAAGCTTGCCGTTACCTGAATATCTCTCGTCAGGCCTACTACCAACACTGTGCTCGTTCCCTCAAGCGCGATGCGCATGAAGATAGTGTCATCCAATTCGTCCGTCAGGAGCGAATGATTCAACCTCGTATCGGCACCAGGAAACTACAGTATCTCCTTGCGCTAGTTAAAATAGATATTGGTAGAGACCATCTCTTTAATTTACTGAGAGAAAGGCGACTACTGGTGCTGACAAAACGCGCCTATCACAAAACAACGAACAGTCATCACCGGTTCCGTTGTCACCCCAATCTCATCAAAGCGGGTTTCAAAGCAGATAAGCCCAATCAGTTATGGGTAGCGGATATCACGTACTTACCAACGCGAAGTGGAGAGAGTTATCTAAGCCTCATTACTGATGCTTATTCGCGGAAGATTGTGGGCTATCAGGTCGACGATAACATGCGAACGCAATCAGTTAAGAAGGCATTTACTCAAGCACTTAAACAAAAGGGCACCAACGAAAAACTCGTACATCACTCTGACAGAGGTATACAGTATTGCTCAGAGGAGTACCAAACTCTCCACAGAAAGCATGATGTACAATGCTCAATGACAGATGGTTATGACTGCTATCAAAATGCTCTTGCAGAACGGATAAATGGCATTCTGAAAAACGAATACTTGATCACGAAACCTCGTAATTTAGAGGAGGCTAGAAAGATGGTCGCGGAGTCAGTAGCAATCTATAATAGCAGGCGGCCGTTAAATACAAAACGCCCAATGAGATACATCGGGCGTTTTAACCGAAATAAGTGTCAACCTATTTCAGGACTAGTCATTACAGACTATCGAGCAATGCCTGCGCTTTGCTGCGATTGTAGAAAGGGCGATCGACAGCTACCGCTTTCTGTAACTCTTCACGGGCTTCCTGGTTACGATTGAGTTTCGCCAGAGCATAGCCAATGTGATATCGGATCTCCGGATTATTAGAATCCCGGGCAAAGGCTTTTCGTAGGTGGCCAAGTCCGTCCTCCAGTTGCCCTTTCTGAACTAAAATCCAGCCCAGCGTATCCAGTATATTTGGGTCGGTACTGTTAATTTCGAATGCCTTGCCAATATACTGATGAGCCTCATTCAGGTTACTTTCCAGTGCCATAATGGCCAGTTTATTTAATACGATGGCGCGATTGAAAGTGTTATCGGCCTCGAGTAATGATTGATACAGGGCCGTTGCTTTCTCAAAATCCTGTTGGATAAAGTAAAACTGTGCCAGTAAGTTTTTGGTTAGCAGGTTACCTGGGGAGGCTTTAAGAGTTGCTTCAGCCTGGGTAACGAACATTTGCTTATCACCGCCCATGAGTGCCAGTTCATACAGATAAAGCATTGCCTGGTGGAAATTAGCATCCAGTTGCAGGGCTTCACTCAGGTCGTTGGTAGCCTGTTTACGATTGCCGGTGTTGTCATGATAAAGGGCCTTAACCAGCCAGTAATTGGGGTTGTTGGTGTTGTTGTCCTGAATCTCATCGAGAATGACTTTAGCGTCATCGAATAACGACGACTCAATCAATAAGCGGACTTTCTCTAATTTTATCCGGGTACTGTTTGGGGCAAGCTGCAGAGCAAAGTCGAGGGAGTTCAGCGCGCCGGGTTTATCGTCGATGGCTTTTTGCAAGCGGCTTTGCTGGAGCAGTTGGTCAACCGAATTAAGGGTAAAATGCTCTACCACTGAAAGGGTTTTTTTTGCGTCTGAGATATTACGCTTCTGAATATACAGTGACGCTTTAAACAACAAGTAATCGGCATTATCAAAGTCATTCACCAACAGGCGGTCAATATGGTAAAGCGCCTGGTCATAGTCTTTCATAGAGCTATACAGCTTGGCTAACTCAAACCGGGCATAGTTGAAATCGTTATTAAGAATCAGCACATCATTATACAGGTCCAGTGCATCCTCAATGTCGCCCAACTGCACCTTATTATGGGCTTTCAATAACATTGATTGCGCATGCTGAGGCGACGCCTTCAGCAGTTCTTCAACCAGTAAATTAGATTCTACAAATTCGTTCTGACGGCTCAATATAGCTGCCCGGTTGAATTTAGCGGCAAACAGATCCGGTTGTTTAGCCAGAGTTTCAGATAGCACGTCCAATGCTTCATCGTAGCGCTGTAAGCGAATAAGAATGCCCGCTTTCAGATTCAGAAAGTCGGCTTCCTCGGGGTATTTCGACAATATTTCATTGGCGCTTTTTAATGCGTCCTCTTCCATGCCGGCCTGTAGCTTCATCATGCTGTAGGTAAACAGAAAAGTGACGTTTTCTTTATTTTTATCGTAATTGCTGTCGAGGATAGCGATAGCCTCATCCACTTTACCGCGATTGGCCATTAAGCGAATACGAAACAAACTGACCCGGGCATCTTCAGGGTATTTTAAGGATAATTCATCACTCAGTTTCTGTGCTTTAAAGGCCCGGTTTTGTTTCAGGTATAAGTCGCCTAGCAGCAGCGCTGAGTCGATATTATTGATGAGTTTATCTTCGTGTTTTTCTAACAAGGTGAGTGCCTGACGGTTTTGCTGGGTCATCAGGTAAGTTCTGGCTAACAAAATGATAGCCTGGATGTCACCGGGGTTATTTTGCAGATATTGAGAAAAGTCCTTGGCTGCCTGTTCGGTATTACCATGGAAAAAAGCGGTTAAGCCACTGATATAGAGCAACACCGGTTGGTCTGCAATGATATCCGGTGACAAGCTGCTCATGATCTCATTAAGTTGTTCAAGACGTTTATTACTAACCAGCTTTTCTTTATCTTTACTTTCCAGCCAGCTGCTCAGCAAAATCGCTAATGGATCGTTTGGTGTTTTTTCAATAATTTCGTCAACGAACGCCTGGGCACTGTCAAAATCGTTACTTTCCAGATAGATGTCAGCCAGCTTTCTAAGCGTAATGGGATCTTCGGGAGCTAACTCTAACGCATGTTGCAAGTGCGTAATGGCAGTATCGTAGTCTTCACTGGCTCGCGCCAACTGACCCTTGAGTCGCCAGGTAACGTGGTCCTGATCATTCAGTGCGATGGCTTGGTCGAGATAGGTGCCTGCCTGCTCCAGCTTCTTTTCAATCAGCGCAACTGATGCGAGCCCGTTGTAGGCCGGAGGGTAGTTGCTGTCTAATTTCAGACTCTGCTGGTAAGCCTCATTGGCACAGTCAAAGCGTTTCAGTCTGGTACAGGCCGTAGCACGGATCTGAAGCCACTTTACTTTCTGCTCTGTAATGAGCTTGTCTGTTTCATTAAAGTTGACGACTTTCTGATATTTATTTTGAAACAACAGAGCATTGCCCAGTGGCTCTGCTACAAGGTTGATATCCGCTCCCTGATCAAGCGCTTCATAGAATTCAGTTTCAGCCGCTGACAGATAGCCATTCATAAGCAAAATTTTACCCATTAAAATTTTGGCTGCCAGATTATCCGGGTCTTGCTTGAGACTATTCTTTAAATGAATAAAGGCTTCGTCGTAACGGGTCTGGCTGTAGGCTGCGAGCGCTTTTTCGTAATCTTCTTCAGAACTGGCCTGAGTATATGAGCTGGCCAGTAAGCCGGCAGAAATCAGCAGGGTGGACGTCAATCGCATAATATTTCTTTTTTTATTCAGGTGGATATTTTGGATTGTGTACAAAAAAGGTGGCAAAAGCCACCTTTGTACTTGGATGAAATTGAATTTATTTCGCTTGCTTTCTGCGCCATGCGGCAAAACCGCCAGCAAGGAGTAACAGGGCGAATGAACTCGGTGCGTTTACCGGATCAATATCGTCGTTGTTATCTTCAACCTGATTAAAGCCAATTGATGACAATTTAAATGCATCATTGTGTTTAGAGAAGCCATCAACATAGGCAAACAGTGAATTATAAGCACCTACTAACCAGTACTGTGACGTACCTGAAGTAGTAAAGTCAGAGTAGTAGGTACCGTCGTAACCCATCTGAAAGCTTCCTTTCATCGAATCGTCGATACCGCTGGAGATATCATTCCAGGATGCTGAACCTGAAGTAAGTTGGTTGATATTAGACAAACCAGCTACTGTAACCTGCTGGGTCCATGAATAATCTCCAGCCCACGAGAAGGTTGCGCCAGTTAACGACACTGCCTCGGAAAATGAGAACAAAATCATATCGTAATCTGTTGCATTACCCATATTATCGACCGCATGATAATGGTCGTGGTGGTCAAAGCCGGACTCATCCTGGTTGATGATACCGAACCCTTCACCATAGGGGCCAGACATGCTTGCAGAGGTTACGATATCGTCAGAACTGCCACCGGCAGTATCAGACCAGGCCGTTACAGAAATAGAAACACCGTTAACCACCACTGTACTATTGGTTGGATCGATGTTTTCATAAACCTGATAATTATGTTCGGACGTCGTTAGGTCATATACCGCAGCATTTGCCCAGCTGTCACATCCTGTGTTTACATTACATCCAGAACTGCTCCCTGTTGCACTGGCTACGCCTGAGGCGAACAGACCAATGGTACTAAGAACAAGAACTGTCTTATTACAGTTAAACCGCATACTTCACTTCCTCATTAACTACGCATTCTTGCAAAAATTATTTAGCAAGAAGTGATCCAGAATATAAATCCTTTTTAATAACAATTAAATAGGCTCTTTTTGTCAGGAATATTTACTGGTTGTGTAAATATTCCTGACATGAAGATGGAAGAGAAAGTGCTTCAACATGGCAGTTTCATAATCCCTCACGACGCATTTTATTCTTAAAGCGCAGTGTGTTGTGTATATGATCTTATAAGTAGTTATTTCACGTAACAGACATAGACGTATGTGTGTGGAAATGGTTTGAAACTTAAAATCGTTAAGCATGTCCATTGAGATTATGAAATAATGTGCACCGTTTGTAGCTATAGAGAAAATCATGTCAGAGAGTAAACATAAAGGTATCTATTTGTTACCGAATCTTCTAACCACCGCCGGGCTGTTTTCAGGTTTTTTTGCTGTAGTGTCTTCGATGAACGGGCGTTTTGAAGCAGCCGCGGTAGCAGTGTTCGTCGCCATGATATTTGATGGTCTGGATGGACGGGTGGCCAGAATTACCAATACCCAGAGTGATTTTGGTGCGGAATACGATTCTATGGCCGATATGGTGTCATTCGGTATGGCGCCTGCGTTAGTGGCTTATAACTGGGGGCTCAGTGATTTGGGTAAGCTCGGTTGGTTTGCTGCCTTTATCTATGTAGCAGGTGCTGCACTGCGGCTGGCTCGCTTTAATACTCAGGTTGGTATTGCCGACAAACGTTTCTTCCAGGGGTTAGCCAGTCCGGCAGCGGCCGCGGTTGTGTGCGGATTTGTCTGGTTAGGTGTCGAGTACGATATTAATGGTAACGATATTGGACTGATTGTTGCGCTGGTTACCGGCTTATCCGGTCTGTTAATGGTCAGTAACTTTAAATATAACAGCTTTAAAGAAGTCAACTGGAACGGCAAGGTGCCGTTTGTAGCACTGTTAGTCATATTGCTGATATTTATCATTGTGGCAACAGAGCCAGCTTTAGTGTTGTTTATTGTATTTGCACTTTATGCACTGGCAGGCCCAATTAACACATTTAGAACGGTTGATAAGGTGACGCTGAGTGATGTGGTTGGCGATCAGGTAGAAGATGCTGATTTTGTTTCCAAGGTGGTCAGTGCGGAAGATACAGAAGAAACGCCAGATAAAGGGCAGAGTACAGACGATATAAAAGAACCAAAAGACGAAAAAACGTCGAATTAGTACAGCAAATATACTGATTGATTAAAACGCGACCAAATGGTCGCGTTTTTTAGTTTTATCGCGAAATAATGGTTGACGTTGAAAACCAGATGCGTAGAATGCGCCCCTCTTCAACAGGGAACGCCCAAACAGGCCAACCTGGCATATGGCGAAAGCCTTATGTGAAGCGGTATACAGCGACAATGCTTCGAAAATAAATTTTC